>PFRL01000032.1 GCA_002788555.1 Parcubacteria group bacterium CG_4_9_14_0_2_um_filter_35_11
TTCGAACTCACGGTAGAGTTTCCTCTACACTTGCTCTCCAAGCAAGCACTTTAAACCACTCAGTCACCCCACCGCTTTATACGGGGTAAAAACTCACTTACCGACTTGCCCCACATAATCACAGAGATTTGTGCGGGGTTAAACCCCCTGCCCCGTATTCAGCTCTGCTGCAATTTGGGGACTCTCGCGCCCTTCCTTCACCCCGTTAGAAGCCCTCTGTCCCTTGGGGAAGAAATAAATCTTACCCTCGTCTCTGGAAAGGAGGGGGATTCAAAGTTCAACTTAACTAACGGGGTTTACAAAACCTCTATTTTTAAGGTATTATTATATATAAAAACTAAATTTTCAAGAAATTCTTATGTTCCAACTTCAAAGATATCCCAAAAACCCAATTTTAACTCCAGTAAAAAAGAATTATTGGGAATCCAAAATGGTTTTTAACTGCGCTGCTGCTTTTAAAGATAATAAAGTCCATTTGATTTATCGAGCCCGGGGCGAAGACAAAATTGATTCTGTTCTAATTTCTCGTCTTGGTTATGCTATTTTAAAAAAGGATGGAGTAACGATAGAGAAAAGATATCCTTATCCAGTTTTTAAACCCCGGGAATGGTATGAACCTGCCGGTTGCGAGGATCCAAGAATTACCGAAATTAACGGGAGATATTATATGCTATATACAGCTTATCTTGGTAGAAGAGCAGCACCATATTTTGAAGAAGAGAGTACTAATATTGCCATGGCTTTTACTACCGATTTTTTAAATTGGGAAAGACAGGGGCTCTTACTCCCCTCAGTCCTCGAGCCCGAAAAAAATGGGATCCTCTTCCCAAAGAAAATTAAAGGATATTATGTACTCTATTATCGAATTGATCCTGATATTTATATTGCTTACTCAAAAAGTTTAGAAAATCCAAAGTGGATTGGTCATAAACTAATCGCTTCGCCAAGGAAAAACTCTTGGGATGCCTGGAAAATTGGAGCTGGTCCGCCACCGATTGAGACAAAAGATGGCTGGCTTTTTATCTATCATGGGGTAGACCGAGAGGGTCCTCCCAGACGTCAAATTAAAAAAGATTATGGAACTATAGACCTTGAGCGACACTATAGACTAGGGGTAATGCTAATTGATAAAGAAAATCCTGAGAAAATTCTTTACAGGTCCAATGGCTGGATTTTGGAGCCAAAAGAAGGATATGAAAAGGAAGGCCTTATTCCAAATGTAGTTTTTTCTTGTGGAGCAGTAGTAATAAAAGATACTCTCTTTGTTTATTATGGTGGCGCTGACACAGTCATCGGCGTGGCAACTTGTAACCTATTAGAGTTGCTTAAGGCAATTGAGGAAAAAAATGTTTAGACAAATGATTAGTGCAAAAAAATATTATAACAACCCCGTAATCTTTCCGATAATTAATCAGAAAGGTTTAAGGGAAACGGCTACATATAACCCAGCTTCTATCCTAAAAGATAGAAAAGTTTTTTTGTTATATAGAAGCGAAGAGGGATATGGTAATAATGCCATATCAAGAATCAATCTTGCTTCAAGTCGAGATGGATTCAATTTTAAGTGCTATAGCAGAAATCCTATTATTGATATAGAAAGTGAGGAGGAAAAAATGGGCTGTGAAGATCCTCGAATTATAAAAATAGAAAATAAATATTTTTTAACTTACACCGCTTATTCTGGCAAAGACAAAAGTGGCGATTATAAAATAAAACTTTGCGGAGCAGTATCAAAAGATCTTATTAATTGGCGAAAAATAGGTTCTTTAATACCGAAAGACAAATCAGGAGCGATAGTCCAGAATTACAAATTTGAAGGAAAATATGTAATGTATTTTGGCGGAAAGATAATCAGAGTTGCTTTCTCGAAAGATTTAAAGAGATGGAGAGTTTTCCCCAGACCAGTAATATCTGCAAGGAGAGGAAATTTCTTTGATAATCATTTAGTAGAGGGGGGAGCTCCTCCGATAGTAACAAAGGGAGGGATCTTAGTTTTTTATAATGGTAAAAATGATAAGGGCAAATTCTCGACAGGGTTAGCAATTTTTGACAAAAATAATCCTATTCGCCTTTTAAAACGATACAAAAAGCCAATTTTAGAACCGACAGAGTACTGGGAGAAATTTGGGAAAATAAATAATGTAGTATTTGCTACTGGCCTTGTTTATTTCAAAAATAAGTGGCTTTTATATTATGGGGGGGCTGATAAATCCATTGGTGTGGCTATAATGAATCCATAAAATCTATGAAAATTATCCAAATCAATCATATGTTTTTAGATGGTGGTGGCCGAGAAGAGCATATTTATCAATTAAGCAAGAGGTTAGCAGAGAAAGGACATCAGGTAACTATCGTCACTTCAGATTATACCCCAACGGGAAGTGAGGCTATAGGCGATAAAGCCCGGAGAATAAAGGGAATTTTCTTAAAAACCCTTAAGGGCTATCCGGTCAATATACCACCAGGCAGAATTCAGATTCCTGACTTAATGGATTACCTTTTAGATTTAAATAATTATGATTTAATCCATGCCCATGGAATGGGAGAGCAGGCAGCTCTTGAGGCTTTTTATGTATCCAAGATTAAAAACATCCCTTTTGTCTTTACTCCTCACTTTCATCCTTATTGGGCCTATGAAAAATTGAATGCCCAAAAAATCTGGAAAGTGCTCCAAGAGACCCAAACTCGAATGATTATTGAAAATGCTAATGCCACTATTGTTTTTTCAAAATTGGGAGAAGAAGAGTTGATTCACTATACTGGAGCGAAAAACACCAAAAATATCTATATTATCCCTAACGGAATTGATGAAAATCTTCCCAGGATTACATCGAGAGATATTGAACGAGTATTTTTAAAATATGAAATTCCTAAAGCGGAAAACTATATAATTTTCTTAGGCGACGTAACTAATCCTCGGAAGGGAGCTTTTCAGGCGGTCCAAGCCTTCCGGCAAGTGAGATTAGAATTGCCCGATACTCATTTAATTATCGTTGGGCCC
The DNA here is from genome assembly GCA_002788555.1 of Parcubacteria group bacterium CG_4_9_14_0_2_um_filter_35_11. GTDB lineage: Bacteria > Patescibacteriota > Minisyncoccia > Minisyncoccales. Next base: position 3,002 of record PFRL01000032.1, read on the forward strand.
TGGGGAAGTAGGCTTAAAACTACTGCTAGTATGAGTCGTTTAGTCCAATTATTAAATAAGTTAGCTAAGGCTGGTAGAGTAACTATTACCGATTGGGTTAATGATTTTGATAAGGTGGTTCTTATTTCCGGTTCTGATTTACTAATTTCTCCCACTATTTATGATTCTTTTGGAATTGCTTTAGCAGAGGCTCTTTATTGTAAAATTCCAGTAGTGGCCACAAAAGTAGGAGGAATTCCTTATGTAGTCAGGCAGAATATAGATGGGTTTTTAGTTGACAGAGCGGATAATATCAAGGGCTTTGCTAATGCCTGTATTAAATTGTTAAAGAATAAAAAAATAGCAAAAAAAATGGGAGAGCGTGGCCATAAAAGAGTAAAAAGAATGTTCTTATGGAATAATACCATAAGAAAAACCGAGAAACTTTATCAAAATCTTATTGCTAAAAATAATTTATGAAAAAAAGAGATTTAAAAATTCTTTATCTCTCTTCTTTCCCACCCAGGAAGTGTGGCATAGCTACTTTTTGTGAAAATTTTATTAACGCAGTCCATAACAGAGATTCTTATATAGACCAAAAAGTAATAGCCGTAAATGAAATGACAGCTCCTAAAAGGGCTTACTCTCTCTTGGTAAAATATCAACTTCCACAAGAAGAACTCGGTTGTTATGATAAAGTAGCTGCATATGTCAACGAGAGTGGGGCAGATGTATTTTGTCTTCAACATGAATACGGATTGTTTGGAGGATTTGATGGAATATTTATCTTAAAACTTTTACAGAATATAAAGATTCCAATAGTAAGCGTCTATCACTCAATTCCTATGCTAAAAGGATCGAAGAGAAAAGAATATAGATTAAAAATTCTAAAGGATATTGCTAGGTTCAGTAAATTTGTAATTGTCACGGCAGACATTGGGAAGAAAGTCTTAATAAAAGAGTGTAAAATTCCAACAAGTAAAATTGTTACTATTCATCACGGAGCGCCGGCTGTACCCTATCCTACATTAAAAGAGAAAGAAAAACTTAAAGAGAAATTCAATTTAAGAGGAAGGTTAGTAATGTCGAGTTTTGGCTTAATTTCTAAAAGTAAGGGGTTTGATTATGGTGTGGAAGCTATGTTGAATTTGAGTAAAAAATATCCAAACTTAGTGTTCTTAATTTTAGGACAGGCTCATCCTATACATGCAAACGCGATGGAGAAAGATTACTATTCAAATCTTTTGAAAAAAGTAGAAAAATTTAATCTTAAAAATAATATATTATTTATCGGTCGGTACTTAAGCGAAGAAGAATTGGTCAATTATTTAAGATTAACTGATATTTATCTCACGTCTTACCTTACCAAGCCACAAATTAGTAGCGGAACTATCGCTTACGCGATGGCAACCGGAAATTGCGTTGTTTCTACTCCTTTTATTTACGCCAAGGAGTTAATTGGTAAAGATAGAGGATATTATATAAATTTTGGAAGTAGCGATTCCATTGTTAAAGTGGTTTCAGATTTGATAGACCATCCTCGAAAAATTGAAAAGGCGAGGGAAAAAGCCTATGAGTTTGGAAGACAATTTACCTGGCCAGAAGTGGCTAAAAAAATTATTCAAGTTTTTCAAAGAGCGATGAAAAAATAAATCCCGTACCTTGCTCGCAACGGGGTTCAACCCAATTGCTACTCACGCAAGGTATTTGACCAAATCGCAACAAGTTGTGGGGTGTTCCCAAGGTGTAGGATAA
>PFRL01000023.1:0-4378 GCA_002788555.1 Parcubacteria group bacterium CG_4_9_14_0_2_um_filter_35_11
TTGCCAATATATTCTGAGTATTTTTTCGGAAATAATTTGCCAGTCGTTTTTATAACTACTCCTATTGCCGCAGGACCTGGGTTATTTAATGCCCCTCCGTCAGTATAAACAATAACTTTATTTTTAGGGTTATTAACCATAATCTCTGGTTGTTTGTTGTTTGCTGTTTGTTATCTGTTATCTGTTGTCTACGGAACCAATCTCTTTACGTCTCGGGGGAATAAAGTTGCCTCTTTGATAGTGGGAAGGTTCAAAATCTTATAAACTATCCTTTCGCATCCTAAGGCCCATCCTCCATGGGGCGGCATACCGTATTTAAAAGTATCAATATAAAACTTGAAATCTTTGGGATCCAATTTAAATTCTTTAATATTTTTTATAAGTTCCTCAGCCTTGTGAATTCTTTGGCTACCGGTGGCTATTTCTACGCCCTTAAATAAAAGGTCAAAACTTAAAGTCTCTTCAGGATTTTCTTTGTCGGGCATAGTATAAAAAGGACGGCAACTTTTGGGATAATGAGTTAAAAACACTAAATCAGATTTCCATTTTTCTCTTGCCCATTTTCCCGCTAATTCTTCCCCTTTTGGATCGATATCAGAATCTTCCGGAATCTCATATTGATATTTTTCTTTTATAATTTTTCTTATTTCTCGAAGTTTTATCCGAGGAATTCTCTTGGGAATTTTGGGGGGTTCAGCAGAAAATAGTTTTAAATCTTTTTTATTTTCTTTCCAGATGCTCTTTAAAATAAACTTTATTACTTTTTCGAGTTCGTCCATTATCTCATTAAAGTTCTCTATAAAACCCATTTCGGCATCAAGACTAATATATTCATTTAAGTGTCTTGTCGTAAAATGGGGTTCTTTTCGGAAAACAGGACCTATTTCAAATACTCTCTCAAACATCCCTACGCCAATTTGCTTGTAAAACTGGGGACTTTGAGCTAAAAAGGCTTTTTTACCAAAGTAGTCAAAGGTGAAAAAATTAGCTCCTCCTTCTGAAGCGGTTCCAATAATTTTAGGAGTTTTTATCTCCACGAAATCTAATTTTTTCATGACCTTGCGGTAGGCTCCAAGGACAGTCTCAAAAACCCTAAAAATTGCCCTGCTTTTTTCGTGTCTTAAAGTTAAGACTCTTTCTTTTAATAGAGTAGAGAGCTTCATCTTTAATTCTTTCTTACTAAGGTCAAGGGGCATTTCTTTTTTTACCATTGCCAGAATTTCAAGTTTTTCTGCTATTATTTCTATCTTTCCTGTTTCAACTTCTGGATTCTCAGCTCCCTTCGGACGTTCCTTAACCTCTCCTTCAATACAGACCACCCACTCGGGCCTTAATTTTTGAGAAATGGTTGCAAGTTGCTGATTACTATCTGCTAAGCGGAAAACTACCTGTAAAATTCCGCTTCTATCTCGCAGGTTAATAAAAATCAATTTCCCGTGGTCTCGGCGTGAGTTAATCCAGCCACAAACCTTTATTTTTCTTCCAATAGCTTTTGGAGTCAATTTTACCAATAACCTTTTCATATAAGCTTTTTAAATTATACTGAATTTCTTTGAAAAGAGAAATATCTAAATTAAGGTTAAAACAAACCCTGTTAAAAGAGGAAGGAAAATGTTGTCGTCAAAAGGGATACTGTTGAATCTAATATCAAAACTCTCAAAAAAGAAAGTAAAAATAGAGGCAAAGAGTGCTTTTGGGAAAGGAAAGAAAATAGAGATAAAAATACTATTTAAAATAATCCCTGCCAAGGAAGCATCTACATGCTTTTTTGGAGCCCAGGGATATTTTATTTTTCCAAAAGAGACTCCATAAAGAGCGACCGTAGAGTCACCAACAAAGAGGGTTAAAATGGCTGAAATAACAACCAATTTTTCCGGAAATAAAAGATAGGCAAGAATACAACCCAAGATGAAAGTTATAACTCCTCTTAAGGGGAGATAAGTTTTCTCGTCCTCCCTTTCAAAGGAAAGAATAAAAGACGATATAAAAGGAATCTTGTAATTTTTAAAAACGAAAGAAAAAATTATTACAAAAATTAAAAAACCTATCCAAAAAGGAAGGTAAAATAAATCAAAATAGATTAGAAAAGAAAGAAGTGTTCCAAAAAAAATGTGGATACTCTTCCGTCGAAATTCAAGGGACTTTTTATTATTGATTTTCTCTTTGGTCTTAAAATTACTCACATCCGCCGCTCGAAGCATTGCTAGTAGTACCGCTTAATTTTTTATTACATTCCTGGGGAGCAACTTTAAAACCAGAACAGATTGCTTCTTTATAGGCTTCGGAAGTTCTGCTGCCCTGAAAAATAGTTTCGTTAATCAGCAAAGTCGGAGAACCGCTAATTTTATATTTATCAGTTAATTTAATTTCTTGATTTAATAAAGTTGGTCCTTCGTCTGTTTGGCACTGTTTTATTTGATTGACATCAATTCCCAGGTTTTTGGCAATACCTTCCCATTTCGCGTTAACATTTTGAGATGTAGCTTTAGAATTAATCTCTTTTATAAAGTCCCACAACTTATCCTTTTGGTACTTCTGGACGCAGATTTCTCTTATATCTTGCTGTAACTCTTGATCTCCATGCAAAGATTGATACTTATTGCCAGCCTTGGAAACAATGTAGTGTAACTCAATTTTAGCTTTGTCCTTCAAAAGATTGATTACCGGCATCATCGCATCTTCTGCCTGATTTCCATAAGGGCAAAATGACATGACAAACAATTTAACATCCGGGACTTCTGTCTTGGGAATTTCTTTTGGTTTTTGGTCCTGGGTAGTTGCTTCTTGCGAGGTCATCTTAATTCCTTGAGGGAAAATCATATTTCCGTCGCGGGAAACATAGACCTCGAGTTCTTGGTCCTGAATTTTAATTTTAAGTCTGTAAAGACCGCTATCGTTAAGAGAGATAGAACTAAGCGAAGCGGTTATACCGTTGGAAAGTAAATTTTTATTAATAAAGTCTATTGATTTTTTTGCGATTTCTTCTTTGGGACCGCCGGAAAGAAGATTTTTGATTCCAAAACCACGAGTCCAAATAGAAGCAATTAAAACTAAAAACAAAATAACAAAAACAACAAACCAAATATTACTTTTAGATTTTATTTTCATATTTTTGTTTTTGAGCAATTCAAGAAAGCAAATTCTGAATTTTGCTCAGTTGATTATTTTTTGATTTTCTCTTTTAATTCTTTGGAAATTTTGGGCCAGCGACTTTTTAAATCTTTAATAAGTTCTTTTAAATCCTCCTCTTCAATCTTCTTCGCCTTCTTATAAAGATCTGATACTTCATTAACAATCTGATTGTATTTTTCTTTTGTTAACTCTCGGGCTTTGGCAGATTTTTTTGCTACCTCTTTTTTAATTCTTTCAGCGGTGTCCTTTAAATCTTTTCTCATTTTACTTCCTTTTTTGGGAGCTAAAAGGATTCCAGTGATAATTCCGATTATCGTTCCGGCAATAACGCCGGCCGCTATTTTTCTGGCTGTGCCCTTACTTTTTTCTTCCATAGTTTTACTTCTCAATTTTTAAGATTTTTTCGACTTTTTTGAAACTTTTTCCTTTTTCTTTAAGTAAACCTCGGTAATTTTTTCTATAAAGGTAATAATTCCTGCTAAAACCCCAGAAATCCATTCCATTTTTTCCTTAAAAGTTTTTCCTACTTCTTTAAAATCAGAACTTAGCTTAGCCAAATCTTTTAAAATCTTTATCCAATAGAAAAATACAACAAAAAGAAGAATAGTAGCTAATCCTAAAAAAATCGAAGCTATAATAAAAAAAATGTCCTGAGCATAAACCATATCCAATAGGTATATATAATAAATTTTAAAAATTGTCAATACAAGTGTTAAAAGAATTCACCTGGCTATTGTAATTTAAAATTAAAGTTTCCAACTCCTTTGAAAGTTTATTTATCCTCCTTACTAAGGCGTTGTAAGTTTTTATTTTATCTTGAACTACTTGAAATTCTGCTTCGCTTTCAAACTCTTCTTGACTTTCTTTTTCTATCTCCCCTCGAAGAATCTCTGCTTTTTTAGTTAATTCTTCCAATTCTTCTTCTTTTTCTTGAATTTGAGAAAGTGATGACTCGTCTGGTAATGGGCAGAGAGAAAGGGGCGAGGCGAATATCTGAACAGCCAGATACTGTTCTTTTCCTTGAAACTTGCCTTCTCTTTGGGCAACTCCAATCTCTCTAAATTTTGGATTTAAAATATTTTCTCTATGGTCGGGGCTTTTCATCCAACCATCTACCAAGTCTTTTGAATCTTTAAAATAGCCGCGGGCTAAATTTTCCCCTACTACAAGATAATCATAACCAATTTCTTTTAAAATAATTCCAGCGTCGTCTCCTTCCGGAGAGATATGGGCAAAATATTGTTTT
>PFRL01000023.1:4450-4714 GCA_002788555.1 Parcubacteria group bacterium CG_4_9_14_0_2_um_filter_35_11
TTTTCTTCTCGATAATAATTAGTAAATTTTATTATCTCTTCATTTGAAAGAACGGATTCAGTCTCCTTTTCAATCAAGAAAGTGAGGGGTTCGGGAGCTAAAATCTCTTTGGATGGTATTTTGAACGAGATTGGTTCTTTGAGTAAAATTTCTTTAGTTAAAACCTTTTTCCATAAAGTTAGACCTAAGATAAAGAATAATCCTATTATAAGAATTAGTAGAATCTTTCGGCTTTCTTTAAGAACCATAGGGTTTTAAAAATAA
>PFRL01000002.1 GCA_002788555.1 Parcubacteria group bacterium CG_4_9_14_0_2_um_filter_35_11
TGTGGTAATAAAAGAGTGGGGGGGAAAACCAAAATTTGATTTTTTAACTAAAGACTATTTAGAATTGGCCGAGAAATTAGATTTGATTGACGTGAAGCGAGCAGCTAAAATCTCAGGAACTAGATTTGGAATTTTGAAAAAAGAAGCAGTTTTTTTAAAATTTGCTTTAAGAAATTTCGCCTCAGAGATTCTAATTAAGGAAGGCTTTATACCGATTGACCCACCCGTCATGATAAGACCAGAAATAATGCAAGCTATGGGATATGTTGAAAGAGGGAGAGACGAGATCTACTATTTAAAAGACGATAATCTCTGCCTGATTGGAACTGCCGAACAAGCGCTCGGACCTATTCACGCTGATGAGATTTTGGAAGAAAAACAATTACCTAAAAGATATATTGCTTTCACTCCTTGTTTCAGGCGAGAGGCCGGTTCTTACGGTAAAGATACCAAAGGAATATTTCGTGTTCACCAGTTCGATAAAATTGAGATGTTTAGTTTTTCCCATCCTCAAAAATCTCAAAAGGAACACCAATTTTTATTATCTTGTGAGGAAAAGCTAATGCAAGCCTTGAAGATTCCTTACAGGGTAGTCCAGATCTGCACAGGAGACCTCGGAGACCCAGCGGCAGCCAAATATGATATTGAAGCTTGGTTACCAGGACAAGGTTGCTATCGGGAAACTCACTCCACCTCAAATTGTACCGACTTTCAAGCAAGACGTTTGAATATTCGTTATAAGGAAAAATCTGGTAAATTGAGTTTTGTTTATACCTTAAACGGGACTGCCTTTGCTATTGGGAGAATTTTGATTGCCATTTTTGAAAATTATCAACAAAAAGATGGCTCAATCAAAATTCCAGAAGTTCTCCAAAAGTACCTAGGCAGAAAGAAAGTAATAAGATAATCAATATATGTTACCAGAATTTCAAATTTTGATTTTAGCAATGGCGCCCTTGTCAGAGTTAAACGTCTCAATTCCGATGGGCCTTATCATACTAAATCTTCCCTTTTGGAAAGTATTTCTAATTTCATTCTTTGGTAATTTGATTCCCGTAGTTGTTATCTTGGTTTCTCTCGAGCCAATTGCTAATTTTTTGTCAACCTCCAACACCAAATTTTTTGTGTGGGGGTCAACTCATTTTGAAGGTCTTAAGAAATTTTTCAATTGGCTTTTCCAGAGGACAAGGAAAAAAATTCAACCTAAAATTGGAAAATATGGAAAAATAGGTTTAGTTTCTTTTATCGCTCTCCCGATGCCACTTACCGGTGGCTGGACAGGTGCTCTGGCTGCCTTCTTAATTGGCATACCGTTTAAATCATCTTTTTTGTTAATCTCCTTGGGAATTTTAATTAATGGCATTATCGTTTCTGTTTTAACTTTTGCAGGTATCGCTGTTGAAAAATACTTTGGTTGGCAAACACTAATTATAATTTTAGCAATTATTATATCAATATATTTTTATTCGCATATTCGCCCCGGTAGCAGAGCGAAGCCCAAGAACTAGAGCAGAGCCCAGCACCAGAGCGAAGCTCGGTTCTGGACTGTCCCGAACTGAACTTCGTTCTAGTTCGGGGCTCGCTACGGGGCAGCCCCGAAGTGAAAATTCTTTTCTACTTCTGGGGCGTAAAAAATTCGCCCGTCCTCCACAATAAGAACTCGTTGCTAGGGAGGATGGATAATTCGTAGGGATTTATGAAAATTGGTTTTGTTTCTGCTCATACTTTCAGTTCTCCAGGAGGGGTAAAAAAGCATACCCTGGCTTTAAAAAGAGAGTTTGAAGCCAGAGGCCACCAAGTCAAGTTAATTTTACCTCGTGACACTATAGAAGAATCCCAATCTCTTCTTTATAGAAAACGGCAAGAAGAAATTTTTTTTCAAAAAGGAGATCGGAAGACAATTTTTTTTGGCGGGGCCCTCTATATCCCAGGTAATGCCTCAAAGACTAACCTCAGTTTAAATATCACCCCTCTCTCAATCTGGATGCGGCTTAAAAAAGAGAACTTCGATATTTTACATTTTCAAAATTTTGGAGTATTTCTACCCATCCAGATACTGGAAGCGGCCTCTCAATTGCCAAATCCTCCCTTAAAGATTCTAACCCTACATGCTCTCTGGGAGGCTTCTTTAATTCTTCAAGAATTTCCTCCAATTCCTACCCTTATTACCATATTCAAAGATTATATTTTGCCCAGATTCGATGGAGTTATCGGAGTTTCCGCTCCCGTTCTTTCTCAAATAGAATATAAAGGAGCTCAAGAAATTATTCCCAACGGTGTGGACCTTAATTTTTTTAATCCTAAAGGCGAGAAAATAGGAAAATTTGACCGCTCTAGATGGCATAATGACAGAAGAAAAGTAATTAATATTTTATTTGTTGGTAGAATTGAAAAGAGAAAAGGTTTAATTTATTTATTAAAAGCTTTTGAAATTTTAAGAAAAAAATATCAAAATATAAGATTAATTGTAGTAGGAGAAGGAGAGAAAAGAGGAGAAATGGAAGATTTTGTTAAAGAAAATAATATTTTAGATGTTTTTTTTGAAGGAGAGATTCAAGAAAAAGATTTACCAAAATATTATCGAACAGCCGATATCTGTTGCTTTCCATCAATATATGGTGAAGCATTTGGGATAGTTTTACTTGAAGCAATGGCTTCAGCAAGACCAATAGTGGCTTTTGCCAACCGGGGATATAAAGAAGTCCTGGTAGGTAAAGGAAGCAACTTTTTAGTAAAGCCAAAAGATATCGGGGGCCTTGTAAAAAAACTAGAGATTTTAATTCAAAGCAAAGAGACAAGAAAAGAAATAGGCAGCTGGGGGAGAGAAGAGGCAGAAAAATACTCTTGGAGTAAAATTGCCCAGAGAACTTTAAATTTTTATGACAAAGTAATAAAATTAAAAGATTAATATTTTCTGGTTTTCCAATTTATATTCAAAGTAGAGTTAGCGTATATGCAATATTTAACCCAAAAAGAACTAAAAGAAATGATGCTGAGATCTTATCAGCGGATTGAAGAGAAAAAAGAAGAGATTAACAAGATTAATATCTTTCCTGTCCCCGATCAAGATACTGGTTCCAATATGGTAAAAACCATTTTGGGAATTAAAAATTCTATCGAAAAGAAAGAATTTCAGAGTTTAACAGAACTTTCTAATGCTGCTCTTGATGGTGCTTTAACGACAGCCCAGGGAAATGCCGGAGTAATTTATACTGGTTTTTTAGCTGGATTTCTACCAGTTTTCCAAAACCAAAATTCCATTGATGCCAGAAAACTAGTTCAGGCCATAAAGGAAGGAGCTAAAAGAGCAAGAGAGAGTATTCAGAATCCCAAAGAAGGGACAATTCTCGATGTGATAGATGCAACTCGAGATGCTGTAGAAAAAGACTCCAAGACCGAGAGAGACATCCCTACTCTTTTAAAAAGGGCAATTGAGAAAGCTCAAGAAGCACTCTTGGCTACTCGGGAGAAAATGGAAATTTTTAAAAAGGCCAACGTAGTAGATGCCGGAGGGTTGGGCTATCTGATAATTCTAGAAAGCTACCTTGAAGCATTAGAAGGAGAGAAAAGTAGCAAGATAAAAGAAGAAAAACCTTCTGAGAAGATCAGGCGATTTGTCCAAACCTTGGCAAGTCGCTACGAAGTAGTTTCTCTAATAAAAAATCCAAGGATTGACGAAAAAATTCTTCGACAGAAGTTAGAAATTCTTGGCAACTCCTTGGATATAGTTAAAGTTAAAGAAAAAATTAAAATTCATATTCACACCGACTACCCAGATGAGGTTAAAAGAATCTTACAAGATTCAGGTAAAATTTTGAGTTTGCGCGAGGAAGATATGGCAAAAGAAGTTGTTGGGGAAAAATCACTCAGAAAGGTTTCTATTGGAATTGTTACTGATGAAATCGCCGATTTGACTCCTAAAATTATTGAGAGATACCAGATTGAAATTGTCCCTTTTACTCTCGACTGGCCCGAGGAGAAAAATTTGCCCGGAGAAAATATTTATCAAAAAATGAGAGAGGCTGACAAGAAGGGAATTAAGAATTTTCCAAAAACCTCACAACCCACCCCAAAAGCATATTTAAAGGCCTTTAAAAAACAATTAGAAAAATTTGAAAAAGTCCTATGTATTACCGCCTCTTCTCACCTTTCTGGCGCTTATAATTCGGCCAAGCAAGCAGAAAGGATGATAGAAAACCCGCTGTCGGTATTTGTTCTCGATTCTTTCAACGGTAGCATTGGTCAAGCGCTTTTAGTCCTTCAGACAATTGAACTTATCCAACAAAAGAGGGAGATGGGCGAGATAATTAAAGAACTTAAAAAACTTATTCCTGAAAATTATTTATATGTTATCTTCGAAGATCCAAAATGGATTGAGGCCGGAGGAAGAATAACTCCTAGAATAGCTAATTGGATAAGGAGGTTCAAAAGACTGGGTTTCCTTCCCGTCTTAGCTTTAAAAAAGGGCATTATAAGGCCCTCTGGATTAGTTAGAGCAAAAAACATATCCGAAGCTTTATTTAAAAAAATAGAAAAATCTTCAAAAAAAGTGAGAGCTCAAGGGAAAAGAATAAGAGTAGCAATTGGTCATGCCGACAATCTTCCAGAGGCAATTAGCCTTAAAAAAATGCTAAAAGAAAGTCTTAAGGCCGAAGTTTCTTATATTAATTTAGCCACACCAGTAGTTTGCGCTCATACCGGTCCGGGAACC
>PFRL01000027.1:0-1510 GCA_002788555.1 Parcubacteria group bacterium CG_4_9_14_0_2_um_filter_35_11
ATATTACCTTAGACCTAGAGACTTTGCAGAAAGAATTCATTGCTTTCGGTAAATGGCTCAAAAGCCTACCCTCAGATTATTTCGAAAAACATTGAAAAAGGAGGTGGAAAGAATGATGGAAAAAGAAAAAGAATGCCTCTTGAGATTAGAAACAATGAAGGCCGGTGGCGGGATAGCTATAGAAGACAAAGAATTTGCGCGAGTTCTCATTATCTGCAAGGCAGGAAATTGCTCCGACCCTGAAGGAGTTTTGGAGCAAACATGGAAAGCTGTTTTTCCTCAAGCAGAACTAAGACGTCCGGTAATCGATAACGAAGAATTTTACAGGCCAGTGATTGAGATATACAGGGTGTTTTTAGGAAAAGACGAAGATATCTTGGCAGGCAAGGGAGAAGAAATGCTTCTTCTGAAAGCGGCAAGAAGGGCATTAATAACCAAGAAAAATCCATCATCAGCAGAAAAAATCAGGGGATTCATTGATTCAGTAATTCTCTCTTCCTAATTTTTTTGTGAGGCATCAAAAGTGCCTCCTTTCTATTTTAGAAATTTTTTGTTTGCCCTCTCTTTAAATTAATGATAAAATTCTATAGTTTCTAAAAAAGAAAATATGAAAGGAGGGGATAAAAAGGTGAGTAGAATAAAAATCTTTACCGGAAGCTCTCATCCAACGTTAGCTGAAAAAATCTGCCAGAAACTTAAAGTCCCGCTTAGTCCTTTAGAAATCCAAGAGCATGCTAATGGCTGTTTTGAAATAATCTTGAAAGACAGTGTTTGTAGACAATCGGTGTTTTTAATTCAGACGTCCCTACCTGATACCTGCCAATTGCATCGACACTTGTGGGAACTTTGCCAAATGATAGACGCTGCTTCAAAATCCGGTGCCAGCAAGATAATTGTGGTGATGCCCTATGTTTCCTATGCTCGCTCCGATAAAATCCATACCCCTGGTATGGCCCTAAGCGCCGAATTATTGATAAAACTCCTTGAAGCAAGCGGAATGACAGGATTTATTGGAGTCGACTTTCACTCAAGAGAGATTGAGCAATTCTTCTCAAAGAAGACCAAACTCTATCATCTTTCGGCCTTGCCTCTGATTGCTAGATACCTTAAAAAAAGAGATTTAGAAAATACTATTTTGTTGCCGGCTGACCAGGGAGCGACAGACAGCGCATTTTATTTGGCAAAACATTTGAATGTTCCGCTGGGTAGGGTAGAAAAAGAAAGAATCAATGATACAAAAGTTAAAATAAAGAAGATAAGTGGTGAAGTTTTTGACAAAGATGTGATTGTGATTGACGACGAAATTTCAACTGGAGCCACCCTCAAAATTCTAGGAGGAAAGCTCGAAAGCATGAAGGTTCGAGGTTTAACTATTGCCCTAACCCATGGATTATTTGTCAGAAGAGCAGTTGAGGATCTTCGAAAGCTCCCGATATTAAAGGAAATTGTAGTCACTGATACCGTTCCTATCTCAGCAAAAGCCCCAAAAACCTTGCCGTTAAAAGTTCTT
>PFRL01000027.1:1519-4665 GCA_002788555.1 Parcubacteria group bacterium CG_4_9_14_0_2_um_filter_35_11
GAAGTTTTAGCAAAAACAATTGAAGATATCGCTAGTAAAGAGTAATTGCATCCCGGCGGCTTATGAAAGCCGCCTTTTTCATATTTAAAATCTTAATTTCATTATCAGTTTATAACCTTCTTTAAATATTGACCGGTATGACTTTCTTTTTCTTTTGCTATTTTCTCAGGTGGTCCTTCGGCAATAATATAGCCGCCTTTATCACCTCCTTCTGGTCCAAGATCAATTATCCAATCCGCATTTTTTATAACATCAAGATTATGTTCTATCACAATTATGGTATTTCCTCTATCGCGGAGACGAGTAATTACCAAAAGTAATTTTTTAATATCATCAGGATGGAGTCCTACTGTTGGTTCATCTAAAATGTAAAGGACGTCACCACTCTCTGCCTTGGAAAGTTCATTGGCCAATTTTACTCTTTGAGCTTCGCCACCAGATAGATTGGGAGCCGATTGGCCAAGTTGAATATAACCAAGACCAACATCTTTTAAAGTTTTAAGTTTTCTTTCCAGGCCAGGAATTTTTCGAAAAAAGTTTAAAGCCTCATCTACTGTCATTTCAAGAACTTCAGCAATATTTTTATCTTTATATTTTATCTCTAAAGTCTCTTTGTTGTATCTTTTACTTTTACATTCTTCACACTCTACATAGATATCAGGTAAAAAGTACATTTCTACTTTTTTTAACCCTTGCCCCTGACAAGCCTCACATCTTCCCCCTTTCACATTAAAACTAAAACGGCCGGGCTTGTAACCTCTAATTTTTGCTTCTTCTATTTGGGAGAAAAGTTGACGAATATAGGTAAAAGCACCAATATAGGTGGCTGGATTAGAACGAGGAGTTCTACCAATGGGAGATTGGTCCACTATCGCCACTCTTTTTAAATTCTCTTTGCCCTCAATCTTGGTAAATTTTCCTGGTTCTTCTCTCGAGTTATAAAAGTCTCGCATCAACGCCCTGGCCAAAGTTTCATTTAATAAAGTTGACTTTCCTGAACCAGAAACTCCAGTAACGCAAATGAATTTAGCCAAAGGAAATTTAACATTAAGGTTCTTTAAATTATATTGTCTGGCTCCTTTTAGAATCAGATATTTTTGTTTTCCTTCTTTTATTTTTGTTTCTTTTTCAATTTCTACCTTCTTTTTCCCAGAGAGATAGAGGCCTGTTAAAGTTTTGCTTTTTAAAAGTTTTTTTGGAGAGCCTTCAAATGTTACCTTTCCGCCTTCTTCTCCTGCTCCTGGTCCAATATCAATAACCCAATCAGCAGCCAATATTGTTTGGGCATCGTGTTCTACTACAATTACGGTAGTTCCCAAATTCTTAAGCTTTTTTAAACTTCCAATTAATCTTCCTTGGTCTCGAGGATGAAGTCCAATAGAAGGTTCATCTAAAATATATGTTACCCCAACCAACTTTGAACCAATTTGGGTAGCCAAACGAATTCGTTGGGCTTCTCCTCTCGCTAATGTCCCTCCTTTTCTTTCTAAGGTTAAATAGTCAAGTCCAACATCGATTAGAAATTGAAGGCGATTGATAATTTCTTTGATAATAGGCAAGCCAATTTCTTTTTGAGGTTCTTTTAATTTCGATTTTTTTAAATTTCCAAAAAAATCTTTAGCTTGGATAATATTCATTTTCACTATATCATCGATTGACTTACCTAAAATTTTTATTGATAAGACTTCTGATTTTAACCGTCTACCCTTACAAACTGGACAAATTTTTATTCTCGTATATTGTTCAATTTCCTCTCTTGTGGCATCGCTTTCTGACTCTCGCCATTTTCTTTCCAGGAAAGGGATAACGCCCTCAAATACTCCATTTCCATGTAAAATTGTATGTTGAATCTCTTTTGAGAGTTGTTTAAAAGGTATATCTAAAGAAAAATTATAATCAGAAGAAAGGGTTTGGAGTTTCCACCAGAAATAACTCTGTCTTCCCACTTTGTGGGAAGCCCTTGCCCAAGACAAAATTGCCCCTTCGGCCAAGGAGAGATTTTTATTAGGAATAACCAGTTCGGGATCTACTTCTAATTTTTCGCCAAGACCAGAACAAAAAGGGCAAGCTCCAAAAGGAGAATTAAAAGAAAAGAGCCGGGGTTCGATTTCAGGAAGCGAGATTCCGCATTGAGGACAGGAGAATCTTTCACTAAAGATAATATCTCGAGTCACTTGAGTCTTTATATCTGATTTTGGGCTTACTATTACTATTCCTTTTCCAATTTTTAAGGCTGTTTCTACTGAGTCAGATAATCTTGCCCTTTGTTCTCTCTGGCTTTTTTGGTAGCGTGGTGCTTCTAATTTTAAGATTCTTAGTCTATCTACAACTACTTCGATTGAATGTTTTTTCTTTTTGTCCAACATTAACTCCTTGGCCTCCTCAATAGGATAATAGCGGCCGTCGATTCTTAAATTTAAAAATCCCATTCTATCAATTTCTTCGATAACTCCTTTATGTTCTCCCTTTTTTTGACGAATAGCCGGTCCTAAAATTACAACTTCTCCCTGGAGTTTTAATACTTGGTCAACTATTTGGTCGATAGTTTGACGCTGGATTTTTCTGCCGCACTTTGGACAATAGGGAACACCGATTCTGGAAAATAAAAGTCGCAAATAATCATAAATTTCTGTAATTGTTCCAACGGTCGAGCGAGGATTTTTTGAAATACCTTTCTGGTCAATAGCAATAGCAGGGGAGATACCTTCAATTTTATCAGCATCGGGTTTTTCCATTACTCCCAGAAATTGGCGTGCGTAAGCAGACAAGCTCTCAACATATCTTCGTTGTCCTTCGGCATAGAGAGTGTCTAAGGCTAAAGAGGATTTTCCTGAGCCAGAAACCCCAGTTATTACTATGAAGTTATTCCAGGGTATATCAAGACTGATATTCTTTAAATTGTGAACCCTGGCACGTCTTATTTTTATAAATGACTTTTCCATATTGAGGATAACTCCTTAAACTGTTAGACAAACTTTTATTTTACTTTATTTTTAAAGATTTTTCAATTTGAAAACCCCTCTTTTAAGAGGGGGAAATAGCTTTACCCCCACCACCAAATTTTTGGTGTGGGGTTTCAGGTTTTTAGGAAGGAAATTTTTCTTATCTTTTAATGAAGTCTTTTATCAACCTTTCCGCTTCGTCTT
>PFRL01000014.1 GCA_002788555.1 Parcubacteria group bacterium CG_4_9_14_0_2_um_filter_35_11
CGGTTGGCGCCCCGAGCGAATGATTTTTCTTTAAATCTATTTAGAACATTCTGAGCGGTAAGATAAGATATTTTTTTCTCTGGCAATACTAATGTTGCCGCAACAATTAAACCGGTCAAAGGGTCTACCGAAAATAAAGCTTTTGCCATCTTGGTTGTGGGCTGAATATTATGAGCCTCATTATGGGTTTTTACTGCTTCTACAATATCATTATTCAGGCCAAGATTTTTTAATGCTTCTGCTCCTCTTAACGAGTGTTCTTTTGGACTATTTTTAGTTTCTTCGTAATCGATGTCGTGCAGAAGTCCGGATAGCCTCCATTTTTCTTTGTCCTCTTTAAAATATTCAGCTAAAGATTCCATACAGGCTTCGACCGCCAAAGAATGTTTTAAAAGATTTTGATTGTTGATTTTCTCTTGAATGATTTCTAGAGCCTCTTCTCGGGTCATAAATATTATTTAAGAAATTTTAAAAACCAGTTTAGCGTATCTTTTACTAACCTTTTTTGGATATAATAATCTTCAAATTTATGATCCGCCCCGGGGTAAATTTTTAATTGAATATTTCGATGTTCTCTGGCTAACTTTTTGGAAAACTTTAGAGGAACGGTTTCGTCTTTTTGACCATGAATTAGCAAAATCGGAACTGAAATTTGAGAGAGAACTGAAGAATAGTCTTTTTTCTCGTTTTCTCTAAGATAACTTATACCAATTTTATTTTCTTTTCTTATAATATAACCTCGCTTTTTCCATATCCTTAAGTCTTTTTTTGTATACCAGACAGGAAAAAGTTTCCGTTGGTTTAATGCTGGATTCCAGAAAACTGCGGTTTTAGCTGGAAATTTCGTCTTTGTTATAAGAAGAGTGGCGATGATCACTCCAAAACTTGACCCCAAAAACGCTATTTTGTTTTTATTAATATTTTCTTGTCTTAAAACCCATTTCATCACCGATTCCAAATCAAAAACACATCTTTTAACAGTAACTCCCTCAAGGTCCCCTTCTGAATCTCCACATCCTTCAAAATCAAATCGAAAACAGGCTATCTTCTTACTCTCTAAATCCCTTGCCAATCTTACGTATTTCCCGCCACTACCTGTCTTAATGCCAGCAAACCCATGACAGATTACAATCAGCGGCCATTTCTTTCTCCCCCTAGGCAGATGTAAAATCCCTACTAACTGTTTTCCTCTTTTGTTTTTTAAAATAATCGGTTTTTCCATCTATATGTTTTGATGAAAATATCCAAATATTTTTCGGAGGTCTTTATCTCTTATAATGATTTTAGCTATATCTTCGACTTCCTCCTCTTTGGCATCAAAGGCAATAAAAACTCCTGCTTCCTTTACCATTGGTAATTCAGTGATAGCATCTCCAATTAATATGACATTTTCTTTCTCTATTCCGTATTCTCGCTTTTTTTCTTTTAGGATATCGACTTTAATATATCGATCAATTTTTCTTTCAATCCTGCCAGTGGCTATTCCTTTTTTAAATTCTAGTTTAGTACCCTCTGAAAAGTCTAATGGTATAATCTCAGTTAAAGCATCCATAACAAATTGAGGATCACTACTTATAGCTCCGACTACAAAATCTCTCCTTTTCAATTCATCTATAGTTTCTCTCGTTCCTTTCCTTAAATTTTCGGTGCAATACTTTAAAGCCATCTCTTTTAATTTCCTTTTAGAAAAACCTCTATATAATTCAGCCAGCTTTTCTAATCCCCAGGGCCCAGTTAACTTTCTTTTTTGATATTCCTTTTCTACTTTGAGAGCTTCTTCCTCTTTCCCTAAAGAGGCCAAAATATCTTTAAATGCTCCCATTTTACTCTCAAGGAGTACGCCAAAAACTATCAATTTTTTCATATTTTATATATTTAATAGAAAATTTAAGCTTTTTAAATTTTGTCTGTTGCTTTAATTTTATGCACCAGACTGGATTTGAACCCTGCACCAAATCGATAAATAAGTGTCTCCAGAAGGATTCGAACCTTCATCCCAACCTCCGGAGGGTTATGCTTTATCCATTAAGCTATGGAGACATATTTTGGTGCAGGGTGAACCAGTAATCTCCGGCTCCGGAGGCCGACGTTCTATCCATTGAACTACGGGCGCATCTAATTATATTTTTTTTGCTCTTAAAAAGATATTAAAATTCTGTTCATTCCTTTGAAGATATTTTACTTTAATATCGCCAAAATATGCTTTTCTTGCTGCTTTCTCCAATTCTTTTTTTCTAAAACAGTGATAGTACCGCTCTGTCCCTTGGAAAGGAACGAAAATATCGCCATAATCAACTCGAGTCAAACCTAAAAATTTAAGCAATGTCCATTTTAAAATTAGAGGCAAGTACTTTACTTGCCAGAGGTTCCAAACTGTTAAAAATAATTCACCCTTTGGCTTTAAAACTCTTCTAATTTCTTTTAAAAATAATACTCTCTGTTTGTCGGAAGGGATGTGATGCAAGACAGCAATAGAAAAAACTTTATCAAAAAAATTGTCTTCAAAGGGTAAATGGAGAGCATTTACCACTAAAAAAACCGGTGGCACTCCTCCTTCTTTTAATTCTTTAGAGGCCAGATATTTTTTGCGAGCAATTTCTATTAGTCTCTCTGCAAAGTCAACTCCAAAATATTCTATTTCTTTACCTTTAAAAAGTTTATACAGTCTTCCACTCCCACATCCTACATCTAAAATCTTTTCTTCCGGCTGAACAAAATCTTTAAAAAACCAAATCTCTGGCCAAGTTTCCTCTCTGGTGCTTGAAAAAGTCTTAGCGACCTGGTTATAATCTTTCTGAGTCTTTTTTAAAAGATAATCAGCAAAATTAGGATTCATATTTTAGCAAACAAAAACTTATTTTTAATTATTTTTAAATATGAAAATCGTTCTGGAAACGATTATCGAGCGGTGTCTGAAAGAGAAAGTAAAAGCTGAGAAAGAACTCTCGGCTATTAAACGCTGGGCGTCTAAAAAATTTAAAATTTCTCCTCCTGCTAATATTGAGTTAATTAAAGTTTATCATAAATTACTTAAAAAAGGGAGAGCTCAGAATGACAAAAATTTCGAAAGATTATTGAGAAAAAGAAAGGTAAGGTCTCTTTCCGGGGTGGCGGTAGTTTCTGTTCTAACAAAACCTTATCCTTGTCCAGGTAAGTGTATTTATTGTCCAGAAGAAAAAGGAATTCCAAAAAGTTATCTCTCTGGCGAACCGGCTGTCGAAAGAGCAAAAAAACTTAATTTTGATCCCTATTCTCAAGTGAAAAAGCGAATTGATAGTCTTAGAGAGCAAGGTCATCCTACTGATAAAATTGAACTTCGAATAATCGGTGGGAGTTTTTCAGTTTATCCAGATGATTATAAAACTTGGTTTCTGAAAAATTGTTTTGCGGCTGCTAATGAAAAATTAAAGAAAAAAATTAGTTCTTTAAAGGAAGAACAAAAAATAAATGAAAAAGTAAAACATCGAATAGTAGGAGTTAGTATTGAAACAAGGCCTGATTTAATTAATAAAAAAGAAATTAAGACCTTAAGAGAACTTGGGGTAACTATGGTAGAGCTGGGGGTCCAGACTGTATTTGATAAAATTTTAGAAAAATGTCAAAGAAACCATGGAACTCAAGAAACAGCGCAGGCAACCAAGCTTTTAAAGGATGCGGGCTTTAAAGTAATGTATCAAATGATGCTAAGCTTACCAGGGTCTACTCCAAAAAAAGACTCGGAAGCTTTTAGGATAATTTTTCAAAATCAAGAATTCAAGCCCGATTGGCTCAAAATTTATCCTTGTTTGGTCTGCAAAGGAACGAGACTCTATCAATTATGGGAAGAGGGAGCATATCATCCTTACTCTAACGATACTTTAATTAATCTTTTAATCAATATAAAAATAAATTTGCCTTTTTGGGTAAGGGTGGCGAGGATATTTCGGGATATCCCCGCTCAGAAGATTGAGGCTGGCTCAAAAATCTCTAATTTGAGAGAAGTAATTTTGGAAGAAATGAAAAAAAGAAATAAAAGATGTTATTGTATCCGGTGTCGGGAAGTAAAAGAAAATTATGACCCGAAAGAAAAAATTTATTTTTTCCGAGAAGATTATAATGCTTCAGATGGCAAAGAAATATTTTTGAGTTTTGAGAATAAAAATAGAACCAAACTTTTTTCCTTTTTGCGCTTACGGATTCCCTCCTACACCCTGCGGCTTCGGCCTTCGCCGACCGTAGTCGGCTTCGGCCGACGAAGGTCGGAGGGTAAGCCCTCTCAAAAATATTTTTTACCAGTTTTAAAAAATTCGGCGATAATCCGGGAAATTCACACTTATGGCGAGCTTGTCCCCATTGCCAAAAAAGAAGTAGCCCCTCAACACCAAGGACTAGGAAAAAAATTAGTAAAAGAGGCAGAAAAAATAACCAAAAAAGAATTTGGTTTAACAAAAATTGCTGTTATCTCTGGGATAGGGGCAAGAGATTATTGGAGAAAGTTAGATTATAAGTTAAAAGAAACCTATATGCTAAAGCAACTGACA
>PFRL01000019.1 GCA_002788555.1 Parcubacteria group bacterium CG_4_9_14_0_2_um_filter_35_11
ATAAATAATCTTCGATAATTTTTCTTAAAATTGCTCCCTTTGGATGCCATAAGGGAAGGCCAGCCCCAACTTCCTCATCAAAAGAAAACAACTCTAATTTTTGGCCTAAAATTCGATGGTCTCTCTTCTCCGCCTCCTCCTCTTTTCTTAAATAATCTTTTAATTCTTCTTTTGTTTTGAAAGCCACCCCATAAATTCGAGTAAGCATGGGATTTTTTTCATTTCCCCGCCAATAGGCACCAGCAATCTTTGTCAATTTAAAAGAATCTATTATTTCTTTTGCTTGCCCTGAATGAAATTGAAGGGTTGATTTAACATGAGGACCCTTACAAAGGTCTAAAAATTGTCCAACCTGATAAGTTGAAACTTCTTTTTCACCCGATTTTTCCAATTCTTTTATCAACTCTAATTTATAAGGTTGATTTCTAAACAGTTCTTCTGTTTCTTTTATCCCTAAATTTTTCTTTCTAAATTCTAAATTCTTTTTTATAATTTCTCTCATTTTCTCTTCAATTTTTGGCAAATCTTCAGGAGCTATTCGCGTTATTCCGCGTTTCAATCCGCGTTGGTCCGCTTCTATACATTCAAAATCGTAATAAAATCCGTTTTCAATTGCTGGTCCGATGCCAAATTTTACCCCAGGATATAACTTCTGAACGGCATAAGCCAGAACATGGGAAAGCGAATGACGGATAGTTTCAATTTTCATAGATTACTACGAATTACCTACCCGCCATCAACTTCGCCTTGGGCGAATGGCAGGCGGGCGAGTTTTTATACAAATATACAAATTTGTAGATTCGTAACTGGATTTATGATTTGCAGCTTATTTAATTTCTTCTGCCTCTTCGCAAATAATTTTTAATTCTCCGTCTCTTTCAGAGACTCTTCCTTCAATTTTCAGAATTTTATTCTCCCGGAACAAAAGAGATTTTTTTTCTAACATATCTGGGAAAACTAGAACTTCAATCTTCCCGCTTAAGTCCTCGACAGACAAAAAGAGCATAGTTTGACCTTGACGAGTTACAGTTTTTTGAATTCCCGAAATAATTCCAGCGATTCTAACCTGATTAGAAATTGAATCAGAAGAAAGATCTGCTATTGAAAAAAGGTTTTTAGTTTTCTCTTTGAAATTTTCTAAAGGATGGGCAGAGACAAAGACGCCCAAAAGCTCTTTTTCCCAAATAATTTTCTCTTCTTCGGTTAAAGAATAAGGGCTATCTTTTAAAGTCAAGCCAGTCATGACCACTCTTTTATTCTCTTTTGGTAGGGAGTTATTATAAAATGAAAAAAGAGAAGCGTCACCATTTATTTTTTTCCTTTGGGATTCTCTTGCAAACTCAAGAATTTTCTCAAGGTTAAAAAGAAGCTTCCCTCTCTCTCCAAGCCTGTCAAGAGCCCCGGCTTTTATTAAACTTTCAATGGATTTTTTATTTAAGACTTCACTTGGTATCCTTTCAATAAAATCTTCAACCGATAAAAACTTTCCTCTATTTTTTCTCTCCTCAACAATTTTCTCAACAATATTGTGTCCAACGTTCTTTATAGCAGTTAAACCAAAACGAATAGTATGGTTATCAATAATAGTAAATTTGGAGATACTCTCATTAATATCGGGTGGTAGAACCTTGATTCCCATTGTTTTGGCCTCCTCAAGCAGGATTTTTAATCTATCGATATTTTTTTGTTCGCTATTCATTAAAACTGCCATAAATTCAATTGGAAAGTGAGCTTTAAGGTAGGCCGTTTGATAAGCAATCATGGCATAAGAAACACTATGGCTTTTATTAAAACCATACCCAGCAAATGGTAAAATCCAATTCCAGATTTTTTCGGCGGTTTCCGTCCCTATTTTGTTTTTCATCATACCTTTTATGAACTTTTCTTTCTGTTCCAAGAGCAAATGTCTAATTTTTTTACCGACAGCCTTCCTTAAAATATCTGCCTCGCCCAGAGAAAAACCGGCTAATTCTTGTGCAACCTTCATTAATTGTTCTTGGTAAATCATCACACCATAGGTATCTTTTAAAATAGGTTTTAGTTTTGGATGGAGGTATTCTATTTTCTTTCTTTTGTGTTTTCTTTGAATATATTCAGGGATAAGTTCCATAGGACCGGGTCGGAATAAAGCAATCATTGCTACAATATCCTCAAATTTTGTCGGTCTTAATTCTTTCAAATATCGCTTCATTCCCTCAGATTCTAATTGAAAAACTCCTGTTGTGTTGGCTCTTTGTAAGAGTTTGTAAGTTTCTTTATCGTCTAAGGTAAGCCTGGAAACATCAATCTCGATATTGTGGAGTTTTTTAATTAGCCTTAAAGCATCTTCAATAATGGTTAAGTTACGAAGTCCCAAAAAGTCCATTTTCAATAATCCCAAGTTTTCGATAGAGTGCATTTCATACTGGGTAATAATAGTTCGGTCATCTTGGGAGGCATGTTGAAGAGGAATAAGCTCTGCTAAGGGAGTGGGGGAGATGACAACGCCGCAGGCATGAGTTGAGGCATGGCGAGCAACTCCTTCAAGTTTTTTTCCAATCTCAATCATCTTTCTTGCTTTTGGTTCGCTTTCGTAGGCCTGACGAAATTCCCTAACTTTTAAAAGAGTGTCGTCCAGAGTTGAAAAGAGAGGGATCATTTTAGCGATTCTGTCACAATAACTGTACTGGTATCCCAGCGCTCTTCCAACATCTCTTACTACTTGTCTGGCTGCCATTGTTCCAAAAGTAATAAGCCGCGCTACTTTCTCTTTTCCGTATTTTTCTGATACATAATTAATGACTTCATCCCTTCGAGTATCGGCAAAATCAAGGTCAATATCTGGAAGTCCAGCAATTCTCTCGGGATTTAAAAAGCGCTCAAAAAGGAGATTATATTTTAAGGGATCTACATCCGTAATATTTAAAAGATAAGAAACTAAAGAACCAGCTACACTACCCCTACCAGGGCCCACCACAATTTTGTTCTTTTTTGCCCAATTAACAAAATCTTGAACTATCAAAAAATAAGAAGCAAAGCCAGTTTGTTTAATTACCGAGAGTTCGTACTCAAGTTTCCTTCTAATCTCTGGAGTTATATTTTGAAAACGTTCCTGAAGTCCGCTTTGGCAAAGTTCTTCTAGATACTCATCGGGTATTTTACCGTTGGGTACTTCAACACGGGGAAGTTTTACTTTCCCCAGTTCAAACTCGAAAGATATTTTATTAACTATTTTTTGCGTGTTTTCTATTGCTTCGGGCACGTCTTTGAAAAATCTTTCCATTTCTTCTTGAGAATGGAAAGAAAAATCATCCATTTTCATCGTTAATCGTTCGGGATCGTTTGGATCGGCACTGGTGTTAATTAACATCAAAATATCTTGAGCTTCAGCATCTTTAGTTTTCAGATAATGGACATCATTTGTAGCTACAAGAGGTATTTCATTTTTTTTAGAAATGGAAATTAGGGCTCTATTAACTTTCTTCTGTTCTGGAATATGAGGATGGGGTTGAATTTCAAGATAAAAATTGTCTCTGCCAAAGATTTCTCTATATTTTTGAGCTAACTTTTCTGCTTCATCAATTTTCCCTGCCAAAATTAACTTGGGAATTTTTCCTTGAAGACAGGCAGAAAGACCAATAAGACCATTTGAGTATTTTTTCAAGAGTCCTTCGTCAATGCGGGGCTTATAATAAAAACCCTCGAGCCAAGCTTTTGTGGTAAGCTTTACTAAATTTTGATAACCTTCAAAATTTCGAGCGAGGAGCACCAAGTGATATCTCTTACCATCAATATTCGGGCGACGCTGCTCCATTTTTTCATAGGCTAGATAAACCTCCTCTCCGATAATTGGTTTAATCCCAAGGTTTTTCGCTTTTTGGTAAAATTCAATTGCTCCGTATAAAGCTCCGTGGTCAGTGAGGGCAACTGAATCCATTCCCAACTCTTTTGCTCGTTTTAAAAGCTCGTCAATTTTGGGAAGACCATCCAAGAGAGAGTACTGCGAGTGGACGTGAAGATGGGCAAATCCTGACATAAAATAAATTTTTTTAAAAAAATAAGCTCTTGTTTAATATAATAATATTCTACTCTTCTTTTTACAAGAGTTAAAAATTAAAAAGAGCTGGGATATCACGAATCCCAGCACTTAGGTTTGGACGAGAGTAGACACTTCCATATTGTCACCTCCTTTTAGCGCAGACTCTTCAATTTCTTTTTCTCTCTCAAGATTCTCAAGTTCCCTTTCCAGTTCTAGCACCTTATTTCTAAGAAATTCCAGCCGGTTTTTCTTCCAAGTAGGTCCTGGCCAATACCTCTCTTGCTTCTCTTCTTTTTTGAGTTCTCTTTCTATCTTTCGGATTTCTTTCTTACCCTTTTTGATTGCTTCTTTGATTGCTTCCTTCCTGATTATATTTGATTTAGTTCTCTCTTTGACTTCTAATGCCTCGTCGAAACTTATTGGCGAGCGCAAAAAGTGTTGATTTATCCAATTCCGCACTTTTTCTGGGTCTTCTATTGTGACCAGGCCCGCATTTTGCTCTAGGTGGTTCAATTGCTCCCTCGTAAGGTCTTCCCTGATAATCCACATTTTATTACTGATATCTCTTTTCACTTCTGGGGAATCAGTGTATTTCGAGAATTCGTAATAATGTTCTG
Organism: Parcubacteria group bacterium CG_4_9_14_0_2_um_filter_35_11; assembly: GCA_002788555.1. Lineage (GTDB taxonomy): Bacteria > Patescibacteriota > Minisyncoccia > Minisyncoccales. The sequence continues at coordinate 4,636 of PFRL01000019.1, forward strand.
CTTGGCTTTGCGGTTTTTCCCTCGCTATTTTTGGATAGATTTCTTGCCAGGCAACTTCAGCTAACGGTGGTATCATTTCTATTATATATTCGCCATCTTCGATGCTAATGCCCTTTTTGCGATGTTTCTCAAAAACCTCTCTTTGGAGCAGTCCTTCCAGTTCTTCTTCAAGAACAAGAAGGTCGTCAGTAGTAGGGTTCTGAGATAGGACTGTTTCGGCCGCCCATTCTTTCTCCGAATTAACCTTCCGGACAATGTCCAAAAGGACATAGTTGGGAATAGCTTTTGCCTGAGAATGATATCTCCTGACAGCTTTGGTTAGCTTTGATTGAGAATCTATCTCTCTAAGAATAATAATTAAGGCCCGTTCGGTCAAAAGTCCTTTCTCTATTATGATGTCGGCTACTTGGTTTTTTAGTTCTGACACTTCTTTTTCATCTTTGGGCCAGGAAGGTTTTAGACTTTCCAGAATTTCTAGGAGATAAGTTCTCTCTTGCTCCGGGCTAAAGGTTTTTTTGGTAAGGCGCTTGAGAAACTCTTTAGATGCCTCTAGTCCCAACTTGCCACCTCTACGGATAGTCCTTAGTAAGTCCTCGTCTTTCATAGTCGGCATTTTTCCGGTAATTTCCCTTTCCAATTTTTCACCTCCCAAACGTTAATCTACTCTTAAAATTATCCTAAATTTCTTCACTTTTGTCAATATTTACTCTTATCTGACCTTAACCCTCATTAATTCTAAAAAAATCTTGAGCTCTTGATTTTCTCTTTGATTTATAATTTAATTTTAAATAAATTCTTTTTTATGTTTCCAAGTTTTCGGGAAGAACAAAAACTTCAAAAAAAAGGATACAAAATAATCGCCGGAATAGATGAAGCAGGTCGAGGAGCATTAGCTGGACCGGTGGTAGCCGCCGCTGTTTTATTAAAGAAAAACCCGAAATTTAAGATTAAATCTGCTGGCTCTTTTTTAAAGGAAATAAAAGATTCAAAGCAACTCTCTCCTCAAAAACGAGAGAAACTTTATCGACTTCTAACCGGAAGTGTGAATATAGAGTGGGGGATAGGTAGGACATCAGAAAGAATTATTGATAAAATCAATATTTTGGAAGCTACGAAATTAGCGATGACAAGGGCAACAAGAAATTTAGAAAAAAAGGCAAGGAGAAAAATTGGATTCCTTATTTTAGATGGAAATTTTACCTTGCCCGCCGAAGCTTTAGCGAAGGCGGGAATAAATTCAAATATTCCCCAAAAACCAATAAAAAAAGCGGACGCAAAAGTCTTATCTTGCGCCTGCGCTTCTATCTTAGCAAAAGTCACTCGAGATAGATTAATGAAAAAAGAAGATAAAAAGTATCCTGAATATAAATTCTCAAAACACAAGGGTTATGGAACAAATTTCCATTTTAGAATTTTAAAGAAATACGGCCCTTGTAAAATTCATAGAAAAAGTTTTCGCCCAGTTAGAAAATAATGTAAAATCTCAGAAAAATATCAAACAATGATTTAGAATTTGTATTTTCAATATTTTTCTGATAAGATTTATATTTACTGAACACCTATGACTGCTCCTAAGCAACGTCATACTAAATCAAGGAGAAATAAAAGAAGGCAACGTTTTGAATTAAAACGCCAAATCTTTTCGATTTGTCCAAAATGTAAAAATCCTATTTTGCCTCATCATATGTGCCAAAATTGCGGATATTATCAGGGCAGAGAAATTATCGATGTTTTAGCCAAGCTTGAGAAAAAAGAAAGAAAGCAAAAAGAAAAAGAAATCGCCAAGGCAGAGAAAGAAAAAGGAGCTAAAAAAGAAAAACCATTAACGATGGAAGAACTTTCAAAAAAACCATAAAATTGTGATTTTAAGATCTCTAAAGTCACAAGGCCAATTTTGGAGAAAGTAGGTCTGGGAAGAGCCACTCACTTTTATGGATAAAAGTGAGTGTGATTTTTCAGACAAAATTATATGGCTTATCGTCACCTTTCGCGCTCTATCGCAATGCAGTCTTTATACGAAAGAGATTTTAGAAATTTGTCGGAAAAAGAATTAGGAGAAGTTGTCGAGAGAAATATTAGAGAATTCGGACCAGGCATGGAAGATACAGATTTTTCCAAGAAGATAGTTTCAGGCGTTATTAAAAACTTGAAAAATATTGATACGATTATAGAAAAATCTGCTCCAAAATTCTCTCTTCAGCAAATTAACATTATTGATAGAAACATTCTAAGGATTGGTGTTTACGAATTACTTTATGCCGACAAGGAAGAAGTGCCCCCGAAAGTAGCAATTAATGAAGCAGTGGAGTTAGCAAAAAATTTCAGTGGCGAGACATCGAGAAAATTTGTTAATGGAGTACTCGGGACAGTATTTAATATAATAAAAGAAAGTGAGAACAAAGATAAAGCAAAAACTAAAGATGACAAGTGATTCGAAAATTATGAAAAATAAACATAATTTTTCTGATAAGAATTTTTCAGGGAAAGACCCGAAGGGATTAGAGAATATTTTGGAAGTTTCTTTTAAAAATCAGAATTTATTTCAGGAAGCCCTTATTCACCGATCTTATCTAAACGAGCACCCCGAATGTTCTCTAAAGCATAACGAAAGATTGGAGTTTTTAGGAGATAGCGTCTTGGAACTTTTGGTGAGTGAATATTTATACAAAGAATTTCAAAGACCAGAAGGAGAGATGACAAATCTTCGTGCTGCTTTGGTGAATTCTGAAACATTGGGCGAAATTGCCAAAAAATTAAAAATAGAAGATTACTTGTTTCTTTCCAAGGGAGAGGCAAAAGATACGGGGAGAGCGAGAACAGTTCTTTTGGCAAATGCACTCGAGGCAATCATTGGAGCAATTTATCTTGACAAAGGACTAACTGAAGCAAGCAGATTTGTTAGAAAGAATATTCTTTCGGCTTTACCGGATATTCTTAAAAAGGAAATTATTAAAGACTCAAAAACCCAATTTCAAGAAATAAGCCAGGAGAGATTCCGAGTTACCCCCCGTTATGAGGTTTTAAAAGAATGGGGACCAGACCATGCCAAGAGATTTTTAGTAGGATTGTATTTAAATAAAACGATAATGGCCCAAGGGCAAGGCTTCTCAAAACAAGAAGCAGAAGAGGCAGCAGCCAGGAAAGCTCTCCAGGCCTTAAATTCTAATACGAAATTATAAATAGCCAACAAATATTATTTTTTAATAACTAAAATTTAAAATAGTTTTAAACTTATGTTAGTTATCCGTTTACAGCGCATAGGCAGAAAAAATCAACCCCTTTTTAGAATAGTTTTAACTGAGAAGACAGCGCCAATTAAAGGGAAATACATTGAATCGCTGGGGTTTTTAAATCCTCTTCAAAAAGAATATCATTTAAAATCTCCAAGAATTCGGCACTGGCTATCGCAAGGAGCCAAGCCCTCCGATACCGTCTATAATATCCTTGTTAAAGAAAGGATTTTACAGGGTCCTAAAAGGAAAATTAAAATTAAGAAAAAGAAAGAAGAGAGAAAAGCCGAGAAACAACCTGAAAAAAAAGCTGAAAAAAAAGCTGAAACCAAGCCAGCAGAGAAAAAATCAGAAAAAAAAGAGAAAAATAAATAAAATTAATATTTAATCTTATGAAACCTATTCTTTGGTTTGAAGATATTAGTTTAGATGACGTTCCTAAGGTTGGGGGGAAAAATGCCTCTTTAGGAGAGATGATACGAGAACTCAAAAAAGATGGGGTGGCTGTTCCCAATGGTTTTGCCCTTACTTCCGAATCCTATTTTGATTTTCTCCAAAGGGCAGGTATCAAGGACAAGATTCGAAAAATTATTTCCAAGATAAATATTAAAAATTTAAGAGACCTTAACCAAAAATCAAAAGAAATTCAAAATTTAATATTAAAGGCGAACCTGCCCAAGGACCTACACGAAAAGACTTTGAAATTCTATCGTAAGTTAAGTGAGGAATACAAAGAAAAAACTACGGATGTAGCAGTAAGGTCTAGTGCCACGGCCGAAGATCTTCCCACCGCTTCTTTTGCTGGAATGCATGAAAGTTTTCTTAATATCAGAGGAGAAAAAGAATTAATCTTAGCAATCAAAAAATGTTTCGCCTCTTTGTTTGGTGCTCGAGTAGTTTCTTATCGAGAAGAAAAAGGATTTGATCATACAAAAATTGCCTTATCGGTAGGAGTCCAAAAAATGGTTCGGTCTGATTTAGCGTCAGCTGGCGTAATATTTACCTTAGATACAGAAAGTGGTTTCCCTGATGTAGTTTTAATTAACGGTTGTTGGGGATTGGGTGAAATGATAGTAAAAGGGAAAGTGATACCCGACGATTTTTTAGTTTCCAAAAGAATGCTCCTGAAAAGTTATCCGGCCATTATTAAAAAGGTTTTAGGGTCAAAGGAACTGAAGATGATATCGACAAGAGAGAAGGCAAATCCTACTAAGATAATAAAAACCTCACAAAAAGAGAAGACAAGTTTTATTCTTTCTGACGAGGAGATATTAAAACTATCTCTCTGGGCAATAAAGGTAGAGAACTACTATTCCAGGAGAGCCGGAAAGTGGCAGCCAATGGATATCGAATGGGCAAAAGACGGAAAATCTCAAAGATTATTTTTTGTTCAGGCTCGGCCAGAGACCGTTCATAGCTCCAGAGAAAAGAGAAGTTTTACTGAATATACCCTTCAAAAAGAAGGAAAGATTCTTATCACCGGTATTTCTATTGGCGAAAAAATTGGCCAAGGGGAATCTAATATTATTAGAGATGTAAGAGGAATTAAAAAATTTAAAAAGGGGGAAATACTTGTCACTAAAATGACTGATCCCGATTGGGAACCGATTATGAAAATTGCTTCAGGAATCATTACTGACGAGGGTTCAAGAGTCTGCCATGCCGCCATTGTCTCTCGCGAGTTGGGAATACCTTGTATTGTCGGTACTAAAAGTGGTACGGCGATAATTCCTCAGCGTAAAGATATCACTATTGATTGTTCCAAGGGCGAGAAGGGCTTTATCTATAAAGGGAAAATTCCTTTTGAGAAAAAAGAACATAAATTTGAGGAACTTCCCAAAACGAGGACTGAAATCTCTTTAAATATTGGATCTCCTGACATTGCTTTTAGATCCTCTTTTTTACCTAATGATGGAATAGGATTAGCCAGGGAGGAGTTCATCTTTGCTTCAGAGATTAAAATTCATCCTTTAGCTCTGATTCATTTTGAAAAACTTCCCAAAAAGATCAAAACCCAAATTGAAAGAATTACCGCTGGCTATAAAGACAAAAAAGATTTTTTTATTGAGAAATTAGCTCAAGGGATAGGAAGAATTGCCACCGCTTTTTACCCTAAAGAGGTGATTGTTAGATTTTCCGACTTTAAAACAAATGAATACGCAAACTTGGTAGGAGGAAAATTTTTCGAACCAAAAGAATCCAACCCAATGATTGGTTGGCGAGGAGCTTCAAGATACTATTCCAAAGATTTTAAAGAAGCTTTTTTGCTTGAATGCCAAGCTCTTAAAAAATCAAGAGAAGAATACGGGCTCAAAAATATCGTTGGTGAAGTCCCATTCTGTCGAACAGTGGAAGAAGGTAAAAAAGTATTGGAGCTAATGAAAAATGCCGGCTTAAGAAGAGGACAAAACGGCTTTAAAGTTATTGTGATGTGTGAAATCCCCTCCAATGTTATTTTGGCGAAGGAATTTTTAAAGATTTTTGACGGGATGTCAATTGGGTCTAACGACTTAACCCAACTTACCTTAGGAATTGATAGAGATAGCGCTATTTTAGCTAAAATTGGTGATGAGAGAAATGAGGCAGTCAAAAAATTACTTAAAGAAGCGATTGAGGCCTGTAGAGAAAAAGGGAAGTATTCTGGAATTTGTGGTGATGCTCCCTCTACTTTTCCGGAGATTACAAGGTTTTTGGTAAAAGCTGGAATTCAAAGCATTTCTGTTAATCCTGATGTAGCTGTGAAAACTCGATTGTTGGTGGCGAAAGAAGAATCAGAGCTCAAAAATAAATCTCAATATCTTGATTAATAATTGGACAACCTAATTTATCCTTACTTTAACGACAAAAACCCGCTCAAAGCGGGTTTTGACATTAGGAGGAAAAGCAGGATATAATAATAAAATCTCCTCTTTTATTTTATGAAACAATCTCAACTTCTTCTTAGCACTAAAAAAGCGATAAAAAGTAAAATAGAGATTGCCTCTCACCAACTTTTAATAAGAGGGGATTTTATTGAAGAGTTAGCAGCAGGTATTTATAGTTTTTTACCCCTTGGCTTTTTGGTCCTAAAAAATATTGAAAAGATTATTCGCGAAGAGATGATAAATCTTGGAGCTCAGGAGTTATTTTTGCCTGCTTTACAACCAAAAGAACTTTGGGCAAAAACTACTCGTTGGAAGAAAATGGATCCACCCCTGTTTAAGTTAAAGGATCGTCACCAAAAGGATTTTGCTTTGGCTCCTACCCACGAAGAAGTTATCACCCAAATTGCCCAAAAGAGAATTTATTCCTTTCGTGATTTACCCAAGGCCGTCTTTCAAGTTCAGACCAAATTTCGAAACGAGATGAGGGCAACTGGTGGGCTCCTGCGCCAACGCGAATTTTTGATGAAAGACCTTTATAGTCTTCACCAAACAGAAAAAGAGGCAATTTTGTTTTACGAAAAAGTTAAAAATAGTTATTTCAAAATCTTTAGACGATGCGGTCTTTCTCCTTTTTTGGTTGAAGCTTCTTCAGGGACAATAGGCGGGACTCTCTCCCACGAATTTATGGTAGAAAGCCCATCGGGAGAAGATAGAATCTTAATTTGCAAAAAATGTGGATTTGGGGCAAATATGGAGAAGATAGGCAATATTAAAAACTGTCAAAAATGTAAGGGGAGGATGGAGAGAAAAAACGCCATTGAGGTTGGTCACGTCTTTTATTTGAGCGACAAGTATTCAAAGTCTTTTAATCTTAAATTTTCAGCAAAGGATGGTCAAAAAAGTTATGTCAAAATGGGTTGTTTTGGAATCGGATTACCTCGCTTAATGGCCGCTTCGGTAGAGATAAATCATGACGAAAGAGGAATTGTTTGGCCCAAAGAAATTGCTCCTTTTTTAGTTCACTTAATTCCCATTCCCTCGAAAAATAATGCAATTCAAAAAGAGATTGAGAAAACCTCTGATTTTGTATACCATACTTTACAAAAATCGAAAATTAATGTACTCTACGATGATAGAAAAAATAGAACTCCAGGAGAAAAATTTGCCGATGCTGACCTTATCGGAATTCCTATAAGAGTTGTCATTTCAGAAAAAACTCTGAGTAAAGAATCCACTGAGATTAAAGAGAGAAAAGAAAAGGAAGGAAAGTTGGTAAAAATTAAAAAAATTATTAATTTTTTAGTTAAATAATTAACTAAATTTATGATTTGGTCACGAGACATGGGAGTCGACCTTGGCACAGTGAATACCCTCGTTTATGTTAAAGGGAGAGGCATTATTATTCACGAACCTTCAGTTGTCGCAGTCAATAAAAAAACCGGCCAAATTTTAGCCATTGGAGAAGAAGCACGAAAGATGGTAGGGAAAACCCCTGCCCATATTGTAGCAATAAGGCCTTTAGTTGCCGGAGTTATTTCTGATTTTGAGATTACTGAACAGATGCTTCGTTATTTTATTGACAAGGCCTTTGGAAAAAGATTTTTTCCCTGGCCTCAACCACGCCTGGTAGTGGGAGTGCCTTGCGGAGTGACAGAGGTAGAAAAAAAAGCAGTAGAGGATGCTGCCCGCAATGCCGGAGCAGGCGAAGCTTACTTAATTGAAGAACCTCTGGCAGCAGCCATTGGCATTCGCCTCCCAATCCAAGAGGCCGGTGGAAATATGATTGTGGATATTGGAGGTGGCACTACTGAAGTAGCGGTGATTTCCTTGGGAGGAATAGTTAACTCAAGATCTATTCGAATCGCCGGTGAAAGATTAAACCAGGACATCGTTCGCTATGCCGAAGAAGAATTTAAATTGGTCCTGGGAGAAAGAACGGCTGAGGAAATTAAAATTAAAATTGGTTCGGCAATGCCCCTTAGAGAAGAACTTCAATATCCAATGAGAGGAAGAGATATTATTACTGGTCTCCCCAAGGAGATTATGGTAACTGACGAAGATGTAAGGGAGGCGATGAAAAACTCCATTCGGGCTATTGTAAGTGAAATCAAAAATGCCGTAGAAGATACCCCGCCAGAACTTTTAGCTGATGTTATGAAAAGAGGAATATATCTTGTGGGAGGAGGAAGCCTCTTGCGAAAATTAGATGAACTTATCCAAAAAGAAACTAGGATTTCGGTAAAAACTCCCGAAGACCCTATGACAGCAGTAGTGAGAGGATGTGGTATTGTTCTTGAGAATTTACCTAAGTTAAGAGAAGTTCTTATCTCTACAGAAGAGTTAGAACCACCAAAGTAAATTTATTAACTTCCAGTGAAAAACTCTAAACCTCCAACACCAAATTTTTGGTGCGGGGGTAAAGAATTATGAAAATAGATCACATCCTGAAGTTATCCAGGCTTAAGGTAAAAGGCAAAGAGAAAAAAGAACTGGAGAAAGAGTTCTCGTCGATTTTAAATTTTGTCAAAAAATTAAAAGAGCTAGAGGTGAAAAATGTGAAGCCGATGACTTATCCAATAGAACTTAAAAATATATTGAGGGAAGATGAAATTTTTCAAGAAAAAAATACCTCCTTACAATCCAAAAAATTAATAGAGTTAGCTCCAAAAACCAAAGAGCGATCCATTAAAGTCAAGCAGGTCTTCTAAAGTTATTTCCGTTCTTTACCCCGTTAGAAAGCTCCCTTTTTGAGTGGAGAATGAGAAAAATCTCCACGTCCCCTTGTTCTTAGAAAGGACGGGATATAAATCCTTTCTGACGGGGTTTACAAATGAAATTATAGCTAACAGGACTAGGAAGGTTTTATGACAATAAAAGAACTCCATCAAAAACTTATCAGGAAAGAAATCTCGGTGCTTGAAATAGTAAAAACCTGTCTTAAAAAAATAGAAAGAGAAGATAAGAAAATTCACTCTTTTTTAACTCTTGTTCCAGAATTAGCGATAAAGCAAGCCCAAAAAACTCAAGCAAAGATTGATAGAGAATTCAAGGCACCCTCTTCAAAAGTACTAAATACCTCTAAAGATAAAATCTCTTTACTTTGCGGTATTCCCTGTGCCATAAAAGACAATATCTTGGTTGAGGATGTAAAGTGTACAGCCGGCTCAAAAATTCTTCAGGACTATATTTCTCCTTATGATGCTACAGTGATAAAAAGGCTTAAAGAGGCAGGGGCAATCATATTAGGGAAGACTAATCTGGATGAGTTTGCCATGGGTTCCTCTACAGAAAATTCTGCCTTCGCTATTACCCGCAATCCCCACGATTTTAATCGGGTTCCCGGTGGCTCTTCCGGAGGCTCGGCGGCGGCGGTAGCTTCAGATTTTTGTCAGTTCGCTTTAGGTTCTGATACCGGTGGCTCGATCCGCCAACCAGCGGCTTTTTGTGGAGTAGTAGGATTAAAACCTACCTACGGCGCAGTTTCTCGCTATGGTTTGGTGGCTATGGCATCTTCTTTAGACCAGATTGGACCGATTACCAATAATATCGAAGATATAAAAATAATTTTTGATATAATAAGAGGAAGAGACCCTCTTGATTCGACCTCAGTCGAATCCAACCTCAAACATCCAACATCCAACATTCAGCATTTAAAGATTGGTATTCCCAAGGAATATTTTATCGAGGGCATAGAAGAGGGCGTGAGGAAAAGAGTTGAAAAGGTTATTGAAAAATTTCAAAAATTAGGAATAAAAACTCTAAATATTTCCCTTCCTCATACAGAATATGCTCTTCCTACCTATTCAGTGATTATGGCTTCCGAAGCATCGACGAATCTCGCTCGTTATGACGGAATAAGATACGGGTTAAAAGAATCTTTGATATCAGAAGCAAAAGTCCAAAATTTATTCGACTTTTATTCAGAAATTAGAGGGAAATATTTTGGCAAAGAAATAAGAAGAAGAATAGTCCTGGGAAGTTTTGCCTTGTCAGTTGGCTATTACGACGAATATTACCTAAGGGCTCAAAAGGTAAGGAGATTAATAAAGGAAGATTTTGACCAAGCATTTTCAAAAGTTGATTTAATTTTAACACCTGTTTCACCAACTGTAGCTTTCAAGCTAGGAGAAAAGATGGACGACCCAATAAAGATGTATTTGGCTGATATTTTTACAGTAGGAGCAAGCCTGGCAGGATTGCCGGCAATTTCTTTGCCCTGTGGCAAAGTTAATAATCTTCCTGTTGGTGCCCAACTTATCGGCAAGCCATTTCAGGAACCAACGATTTTAAAAGCAGGAGAAATTTTTGAAAAATTTTAATTTTGTAATATGTCTATAGAAGATATTTATCTTTTTTTCCTCTCTCAAACCTGGCAGAATGTTGTTGCTATTTTAAAACCAGCCTGTCTTTTAGCTATTGTTATTTTTCTTTTAACACTAATTTGGGTTTTTACTAAAAGTAAGTGGTTATACTGGTATCTAATTTGGGATAGTCAGGATTTTGTCCGAGGAGCACCCGTGCCATTTCAGAAAAAAGCTCAAGAGACATGGAACAAAATAAAAAAGAAGCTATCATCCAAAAAAGAAGCAGACTGGAAGTTAGCTATTATAGAAGGAGAGAAAATTGTTGAGGATGTTCTTTTTAAGATGGGATATAAGGGTAAAAATATTAAAGAGAAACTTGAGTTTGCAACCAAGGCCCAGATACCAAACCTCGAAAGTCTTTCCTCCTCTGCTGAAATTTATGAAAATATTATTTCCGCACCCGATTATAGAATTTCCAGGGACAAAGCCGCAGAAGTAATAAAGGCGTTTGAAGAATTCTTAAAATATTTTGAATATCTCTAATTCTCGAATTTTATCGCTAATTTTCACGAATAAAATTTGATTTTTTTTCTTATTTTTGATAGAGTAAGTTGTCTCTTAAAAACTAATCTAAAAGATTAAAAAAAAGCTTAATACAGCGGAGTGGAGAAGTAGTCCCGAAAAATCATCCACGACTTCTGGGACTTCTTATTAAGGTCAGAGTCGGGATAGATTTTTCGTGGATCCTCGATGCTTCTGCATCGGGATATCTCGTTAGTTAAAATTACTAATGTATACTGTTTATATTATTCAGAGCGTTCAAGACAATAGTTATTATATAGGACAGACAAAGAACCTTGAAAAAAGAATGGCGGAGCATAATCGCGGTTTAAACAGATCAACTAAGAGTAGAGGACCATGGAAATTAGTATATCAAAGAGAATTTTCAACGCGCAAAGAATCGTATAAAGAAGAGCAAAGATTAAAATCCTTTAAGAAAAGGTCTTCACTAGAGAGAATAATTCATAGCGGGGTGGAGAAGTAGTATCTCGTGGGTCCCATAAGCCCAAGACCTAGGTGCAAATCCTAGCCCCGCGACCCTTCGACTCGCTCCGCTCGCTCAGGGTAAACTACTTAGCTTGCATTGAGCGGAGCGAAATGGCGGTGTAGCTCAGTGGTAGAGCAGTGGCATCATAAGCCATGTGTCGTGGGTTCGAATCCCTCCACCGCTACAAACTGGTGCGGGGCAAGTAAGCAAGAGGTTTATCCCGTATCGAGCTTTGCTCTGATGCGGGGTTATCGGTTCGAGTCCGACTGCCGCCATAAAAATTGCAAAGCAATTTTTAGTAAATAGCTCTTAGTTATTAGTAATTAGGAAACAACTAAACTAATTCCTAAATATTACATACTAATTACTAAATACTAACTTGTGGGGACGTGGTGTAGCGGTTTAACACATCTCCCTGTCACGGAGAAGATCGCCGGTTCAAATCCGGTCGTCCCCGCCTTCGCTCGCCGAAGCGAGCTACGGCGGGTAAAACCCGCTTGGCTCGCGAAGGCGAGATTCACTACTCTTTATGTATTATGTTTATATCCTTGAGTGTCGTAATAAGACATTTTATGTAGGATGTACAAGCGATCTAAAAGACAGAATAAAAAGGCATAATCAAGAACAAGTGTCAGCTACTAAAAATAGACTACCAGTAAAAATTATTGTTTATATTGCTTTTCAGGATAAATATTCTGCTTATAATTTTGAGAAATATCTAAAAAGTGGTTCTGGAAGAGCTTTTCTGAAGAGACATTTCAAGGATTGATTTTAAGAGCTGATCTGCAAATAAATTAGCCCGAGAGTTTTTCTCGGGCTCTTTGTTTGGTATAATAGGGAATATGGAAAAAGAAAGGAGACGACAAGCACTTCCAGTAGGAACAAAAATTATCGCTTTGTGGTTAATAGTGAGCGGACTTTTTTTCGTGATTTTTATTCTGATGGCTTTTTCGTTCGGTCCCGGAGCTCGCGGGACTGATGAGAACCTTCATATACTCCTTTCATTTATTACAGGAATAATATGTTTGGGAAGCGGTACATCTCTTTTTAAAAAAAGAAAAATAGCTTGGAGGTGGGGTATAATTGGTAGCATCCTTTCTATACTTATTGTTTATCCCATTTTTCGTTCCGATATGGGCAGTTTCTCATTTGCTGCTTTTTTATTTTCTGTTCCGATTATCGTTCTTCTTATTGACCGCGAAGATTTCTTAGAAATAGCTAAAGAAGGTAAGCCCTTTTCACGGGCTGAAGTCGTAGTAGGAGGTCTAGTGTTCTGTTTAGCAATCGCCTCTGTTGTTTATTTCTTTATACCTCAAAAGTGTAAAGTTATTAGTTCAGAGCATGCGGCGATTACATCGCGAATGAATCAACTAAGAACCGAAGCAGTTATATATTATGAAATAAAGGATTCTTACCTTAACTTAACAACAGATCCAGAGGCTTCAGAATTGATAGAGTGTATTCCAAAAATAGGAGGAACTAATTTCGCCATGAACATAAGTCCCGATGGCAGAGAATACTGTGCTGAAGTTTTGATGAATACTGGTACTTGGTATTGCACAGATAGTAATTTGGTTGCGAAAGAGTATACCGATAACCCTACTTGCTCAGCTAATTACTATACTTGTGAGTAATGAAATAAATCTCACGTAATTTGCAACAATTCCTTCACTTTTCCCAGCGCAATTTCAGGCTCCTCATAACTCTCCACCCAATTCAAAGTTCTAAAATCGTTCGGTAGTCCCCGAAAATTTAGCCCGAGAGTTTTCCTCGGGCTTTTAGTTGTGGTATAATAAGAGAATATGGAAGAAGAAAGAAAACAGATATCAATTCCAATAAAAACAAAAATTGTAGCTTGGTTATTGATAATAATTGGAGCAATAGAAGGAACGTGGGGATTGATGGGGGTGTTTAGTGGAGGGGGTGGCGATTTTATGGCAATATTTTTTGTGGGAATTATGTTATTTATTTTTGGCTCTTTATATTTTATTTGCGGATTCTTTCTTTTAAGAGGAAAAAGATGGGCTTGGTGGACGAGCACAGTTATCACAGGCATGCTTTTAGTAATTGCTACCATACCGGTGGTAATCTCAATGATAGCTGGAGGGAGAATTACAATGGAAATTTACGAATTCAGCATAATACCATTCATAACTATGATTTTATCACCCTTGTTTATTACGCCTCTTCTGTTTCTTGACAGAAAAAAATTTTGGGAAATCGTTTCTTAGATAAACCTCATATAACCCGTAACAATTCCTTTATGTTTCCCAGCACGACCTCAGGCTCCTTATAACTTTCCACCCAATCTAAGGTTCTAAGTGCGTCCGGTCGTCCCCGCCTTCGCTAAAGCTTCG
>PFRL01000044.1 GCA_002788555.1 Parcubacteria group bacterium CG_4_9_14_0_2_um_filter_35_11
TTTCATATGAAACGGGCAGGCCTCCAGAGGTGGGCGTGGATGGACTCGAACCATCGACCCCCACTTTATAAGAGTGATGCTCTAGCCACTGAGCTACACGCCCACCTCTGGACATAAGACAACTGCTCTAGCCGCTGAGCTACGTGCCCACGTTTTGAAAATCTTTTACAGATATAAGAGTGGCGTTCTACCACTGAACTACATGCCCTTGGCGAATATAAGAACCTGTCGCTTCGCTCCAGAACCTTGTTCCTTCGGAATAAGAGTGGTGCTCTAACTCCGACATTCCAGTCGGAGTCCGACCTTACGCCGGACCAATTGAGCTAAATGCCCATTTAATAAAAGGAGTTATCTGGCTTTATCTTTTTTGCCCCTTTTTATTCTTCTCTTTATATTCTTTTATTATTTTTTCAAATTCTTGCCGTTCAATCGTTTCTTTTTTGATAAGGAGCTTGGCAATTTTCTTTAAAAGATCTTTCCTTTCGTTTAAAACCTTTTGAGCTTTCTTTTCTGCTTCTTTTATAAATCTTTCTACTTCTTTGTCAATCTCAGCCGCTATTTTTTCAGAAAAATTCCTTTGTTCTCCGAACTCTTTTCCCAAAAATATTAATTCGGTTTTTTCACCAAAAGCAATTGGACCTAATTTTGACATTCCATACTCCATTACTAATTTTCGAGCAAGGTCAGTAGCTTGTCTTAAATCGTTGGAAGCACCGGTCGTAACTTGGTGAAAAGTCATACCCTCTGCCGTATAACCTCCCAGGAGTGTGGCTAATTCTGCTAAAAATTGAGTTTTGGTCTTTAAATGTCTTTCTTCAGTTGGTAGCTTTAGAGTATAACCAGCGGCAAGGCCTCGAGCAATAATAGAAATTTTCTGAACCGGTTCGGATTCTGGCATAAATGAAGCGAGGATAGCATGCCCGGCTTCATGGTATGCCGTTACTTCCTTCTCTTTTTGTGATAAAACATGACTTTTCCTCTCGGGGCCTAATAAGACTTTTTCAATCGACTCTCGGAGTTCGTCCTGGGTAATTTCTTTTTTGTTGCGTCTCGCCGCTAAAATGGCGGCTTCATTCATCAAATTAGCTAAATCTGCTCCTGAAAAGCCAGGGGTCCTCTCGGCAATTTCCCTGAAATTCACCTCTTTTGCTAAAGACTTCTCTTTAGAATGAATTTTTAGGATTTCCTCTCTTCCTTCTATATCAGGTCTATCTAAAACCACATGGCGATCAAATCTACCAGGCCGCAAAAGAGCGGGGTCTAAGATATCAGGCCGATTAGTAGCGGCCAGGAGTATAACATTTGTTTCTCTCTCAAAGCCATCCATCTCTACTAAGATTTGATTGAGAGTTTGTTCTCTTTCGTCATGCCCCCCTCCTAGGCCTGCTCCTCGAAGTCTTCCTACCGCATCAAGCTCGTCTAAAAACAGAATACAAGGAGCATTCTTTTTAGCTAAAGAGAAAAGGTCTCGAACACGTGCCGCACCAACTCCGACAAACATCTCAACAAACTCAGAGCCAGAAATAGAAAAGAAGGGTACACTTGCCTCTGAAGCAACTGCTCTTGCCAGGAGCGTCTTGCCACAGCCCGGTGGACCTACCAAGAGTACTCCTCGAGGAATTCGAGCTCCCATCTCTAAAAACTTTTTAGGTTCTCGTAAAAATTCCACTACTTCCTTTAGTTCTTCTTTCGCTTCTTTTAAATCTGCGACGTCGTCAAAACTAACTTTTTCTCTTATCTTTCCTCCTACCCCATAGATTCTCGGTCGTGCTTTACTAAAACTAAAGGCCTGAGTTGCGCCCCTTTGCCCCTGTCGTAAAATCCACCAAAGAAAAACTCCAATGAAAATTACCGGAAGAACTGAGATTAATAACCAAATCCAAAAATCATTTTCTACTTCTCGATAAACTATATTAATTTCTTTTAAATCATCACTTTTTATTCCGTAAGAGATTAAAACCTCTTCAAGATTAGAACCTGTTTCTTTCGTAGTTGTCTTTTTGACTCCGTCTTTCAATTCGATAATTATTTGATTCCCTTTTACCTCAATTGTTTTTACTTCTTTTTCCTCAACTTGTTTTATAAATTCACTAAAACTAATCTCTTGTATCTTCTCTTGAGGATTTAAAAGGGAAAAAACTCCAGCAAAAAACAAGAAAATTAACAGGCCATAAAAAATATTTTTCCATAAATCCCTCATATATTTTCTTTATATTTTTCTGATAAAATTAGCTTCTGTCTTCT
The DNA here is from genome assembly GCA_002788555.1 of Parcubacteria group bacterium CG_4_9_14_0_2_um_filter_35_11. Lineage (GTDB taxonomy): Bacteria > Patescibacteriota > Minisyncoccia > Minisyncoccales. Next base: position 2,245 of record PFRL01000044.1, read on the forward strand.
GGAATCAATACTAATAATTTTCACTTTTATTTCCTGGCCGACGAATTTTTTCAATTCCTGGAAAATTCTCTCGGGTGTAGGATTCTCAATCTTAGGATAGTGTTCCCTAGAAAGTTGAGAAGCCGGCAAAAATCCTTGAATTCCATGAAAATTAAAGATCAGACCACCCTTGTTAGCTCCGGCTACACTTAAAGGAATTTGCTCTCTCTCGTCACTCAAATCTTGAAGCTTTTTCCAAATCAAATCCTTATTCGCTTCTCTTAAAGAAAGTTCAACAAAGTCATCTTTATTATTAAGATTTGTAATTTTAGCTAAAATTTCCTCCCCTTTTTCTATTTTTGATAAACTTTTTCCACTGATATCCAAATCTTCTTTTTTAATCAGACCTATTTTATAATTTCCTAATTCCAAAAAAACCCCATTTTTAGTTTTTTCTATTACTTTTCCCTTAATAATGTCGCCAACCCTGGGAGGAATTAAAAGGTCCTTATAGGCTTGGAGGTAATCCTTTACTTTTTTCATAATAATTATTATAAAATTTACTTAAACATCAGTAGATTTCAGGACACTCTATTTTAGCAATACTCCCAGAAAATATCAATAGATAATTCTCTGAAAATTCTCTAAAAAACGATAAAATGAAATGCTATGGAAAATTTAAATTTAACTTCTCGAAAATTGACAAAATCTTTACTTTTGTATCAAAGAATCATTGGAATTATTAAAAAAGGAGGGGTGGTGATTTTTCCTACCGATACTGTCTACGGTTTTTTAGCTGACGCTACTAATGAAAAGGCCGTAGAAAAATTATTCAAAATAAAAAAACGCGTTTATCAAAAATATCTTCCTCTTTTTATAAAAGATTTAAAAGCAGCCCAAAAAATTGCCAAAATTACTCAGAAAGGAAAAAATTTTTTAAGAAAGGTTTGGCCGGGTCAAGTAACAGTAGTTTTAAAAAGAAAAGGAGGACTAAAACTTTATGGAGTAGCTAAAGAGACAATTGCCCTTCGAATTCCTAATTTTAAGCCCTTAAATCAACTTCTTGAATTAATCAATATTCCTTTAACTGCTACCTCGGCAAATATTTCAGGAAAATTACCATCTTCAAATATAAAAGAGGTTTTGAAGCAATTTGAGAATAAAAAAAATAAACCAGATTTTATAGTGAAAGCTGGTAATTTACAAAAGAGAAAGCCCTCAACAATAATTGATTTAACAAAGAGGCCTCCTCAAATTTTAAGAGTATAAATTTAACGGGAAAGGATAATCATTACTGAACGTCCGTGCTCAACATCTCCTCCATTCCATTCATGGAGAGCATTCAAGAGAACGTCATACTTGAATCTGAATCCTGGTTTGAGTATGGTTCCTCCTCCGTGTCTTGTACCCGGATCATTTGTGATAATCTCTTTTGTTTCTTCGTCCCATCCGATAGCCACCAACATATGATACAAAGGTCCGTCACCCTCTCCTCCGTCACCGGCAACGCATTTCGGCTCACACGTATAATAAGGATTCATCCCAAGAGAAAGAGGTCCAGATAGAAGCCTCCCCGCTGTCGGTAAAATTACCGGATTGCCCTTAAAAATTTCCTTTTTTATGTCTTCAATAGAAATATCGTAAATTATTTTACTATTTTTATAATCTTTATAAAAATCCTTAGCTAACTGTGCTACTTCCTTGGCTTCTAAATCTTTATTTCTCTCTCCGTAGTTTTTGTTTTTTTCTTGGAAATCAAGCATTGCTAAGATTTCTTTATTAGCGATTTCAGGAGTTAATTTTTTGCCTTTTATATAAGAATCTACTGTTATAATTGCTGCTTCCTCGCAAGCATTGTTATGGTCATCGTCCCACCATTTTGTTTTATCACTCCCGGCAATAAAAACACGAGGCTCCTGAGAAGTAAAAGGGACGTCAAGCTTAAATTTATCCGGCAAAACACTCTCTGGTTGAGTTGAAGTTTCTTGCTCTTGTTTGGGAGTTGAGATATTGCTAACCTCTGCTTTAAGCGGCTCTTTCTCGGCTTGGGGAACTACTAAATATTTACTTTCTTTTAGAAAAATAAAAAAACCTCCTGAAATTAAAAATAGAATAATTAGATAGATAAAAATTTTTTTCATGTTTATTTTTAGGTAACGAATCCTTTATCTTACTACTACCCCACTCCGGCCAAATATATTCCAGTTAGAAAGAAAGCTCGAAGTTGACCAATAAAGTACTCCTACGTAAGGGTCATTAAGAATGATTTTTGAGGGAGAAGTTGGGTTGCCAATAAAACCGATAACTAATCTTGAATGCTCTCCTTTCCAGGCATAAATATATTTACCGTCTTTTGTATACCAAGAATCTTGATAGGCACCTCTTCCAATAACTCCCCAAACTATTATAGGATTACCATTTTTTAACTCTTTTGTCAAGTCAGAAATTTGCCATCCTGAAAAAGCTTGAGAGTTAGGTCGCCAAACTTTTGCCGCTTTGGCTATCGGTCCCCAATAAACTCCATAGCCTGTAGTATTTTGTCTCCCATTTAAACTTCCAACATAGATATCGTAAGGGTCTCCCCAAATATTTCCTTGTCTGGGGGCAGAATCTATTCCTACATAATTCATAATTTGATTCTCCGAAACAAAAATTCCTTTATGGCGCAGAGCCATTTTCAAAGAAGCTGCCTCGCAAGACAAAGGATAATCCTGAAAGTCTAATGGTATAGCAAGTTTAAAAGTCTGAAGCTCAGTGCTAAAAGTGGTGGAAAAAACTTTGTTGGAATCAAGGCCATAAATACTTTTTACCCCTGATAAAATGGTTACTTTATAAGTTGTCTGATAAGAAAGAGGGGCTGAAGGATAAAAAATCATTATATCCTCCGAAAAAGAAAAAGAACCATTAACCTGAGGTTCAATTTTAAAACGTTCTTTGGCCGATTCTTGATTAACCGGTTGGTCAAAATAAACTTTGATAGAAGTTTTAATATTAGTTCCATTAGCGCCGTTAAAAGGGGAAAAAGATGCCCAAACCCGCCCAATCGTTTTAAAATAAAAAATTACATCTTCTGGAAGATATTTTCCTTGTTCGTCTTTTGTTCCTTTTTTGATAGCTATTTTAAAATTAGTTCCAAAAGATAAATTTCGAGAGGGTTTGAAAGTGAAACTTTTTTTATCCTCTGCCCAAATAAAATCCCCTTCAATCTGAGGGACAGTAGAGAAATTTTTTTCAACTGACTCTTTTTCCATCGGCTCAGTAAATACTATTTTAATGTCTTTATTGACCAAAATATTGCTTCCAGTGGGCGAGAATGAGATAATTTTGGGCGGCGGAGCAGTTTCAAAATTTCCTTGATATAAATCTTGCGGTTCGTCTTGAAAGATTATTGTTCCTGTCTCTTTATCCTTAATGAAAAATGTGCTTTGAATTTTAAATTGATATTTTGTGCCTTGTAAAAAACCACCCTTGGGAATTAATGTATATTCATCTTTTTCGGTATTAATTCTTGCTTTAAATTCTGTTTTTGGCTCTAAAACGAAACTAAAATCAACTAACTCTGGATTGGGCTGGGTAAGTTTTATCTTGATTTCAGAAAAAGGTAGAATGTTTTTGGTGCCACTTTTTGGCTCTACCGTCAATACTTTTGGGAGGGTCTGAGTGGTAAAACTAAACTCAAAATTAGAACTTTTACCAACGTTTAAAATTCTTTTAATGCCTTCTAATCTTATTTTATATATCGTTTCTGGCCTTAAAATCTGGTCAGGAATAAAAACCAAGGTTCTATAAAAATGCCTTTCTAAAATAGGGTTTTCATACTGCCATTCTCCAGGAACATCAGGAATAATTGACGGAATTAGAATATCTCGATTTACTGGTCTTGAAAAATCTATTTTAATTTCAGAATCAGCTTGAATGTTTTGAGCTTGATTTTGAGGAAATGTTTTTATAACTGTTGGCGAAATTAAAAAAAGGCCACCGAGGCCTATTAAAATTAAAACAAATAAACCTATAATAATTTTAAAGAAAATGACTTTCTTCATTAATATTCGTCTGGGTTATAAAGATAGTTTATATTTTTTATTTCAATAAAAGCGGAACTATGACAAGCGTCGCCATTCCCAAAAGTTTCATAAAAATTAATAATGATGGTCCGGCAACATCCTTGAAAGGGTCCCCTACTGTATCACCAACGACCGCGGCTTTGTGCTGAGGAGTGCCTTTAAGTTGACTTTCTTCTTCAATCAGTTTTTTAGCATTGTCAAAAGCGGTTCCACTATCGTTGAAAAACGGTCCAAGCAAGGCGGACATTAAAACTGCTCCAATTAAAAGAGGACCTAGCGCTTTTAGACCAAAAATTACTCCTAAGATGAACGGCGGCAAAATACTAATTAAGCCAGGAATAACCATTTCTCTTAAGGCATTTTTAGTAGCTATATCAACGCACCTTTTATAATCTGGTTTAGCTCTGCCCTCGATTAAGCCTTTAATTTCCCTAAATTGTCGGCGAACTTCATCCACCACTGAAAGTGCTGAATTAGAAGTTGACTGAATAACTAACGAGGATATAAGAAGAGGAAGAGCGGCACCGATAAAAAGGAAAACTAATTCAAATGGGGTAGAAACATCAAGAGAATTTATCTTGACCATATTAAAAAAAGTAGCGAAGATGACAAATGCGCTCACTGTTCCAGAAGCCATAGCATAAGCTTTAGTAATTGCTTTCATTGTATTACCAACAGAATCAAGCGAAGAAAGAGATTCAACAATTTCTTTTGGTGATGAAGTCATTTCTGCAATTCCGGCGGCATTATCTGTTATTGGTCCAAATGTATCAGCCGTCATTATATAAGCAATTAAAAGATCTGTACCAATATTAAGAGAAATTATAGATAAAGATGAATTGCCAGATATTATATATGATACCCAGAGCGCAATCATAATCATCAAAATTGAAACGACAGGACTTTTTAAACCATAAGCAATACCTGTGAGAATATTAAGAGCCGGCCCTCTTTTAGAAGAGTCTGCTATTTTTGCAACAGGTTTTCCGCCTTTGCCGGCATAGTATTTTGTTATAAAAGAAGCACCAATGACAATCAAAACTCCTATAATTATCGCTAACCAAATAGAAATATCGTCAATGAAGACTTTAACTAAACCATAAGTGGCAGCAAAATTGATTAAGGTAGTAACTAAAAGTCCAATATTGAAAAGTTTTTCAGGAGGATATTTTTTTCGCAATAATTTAAGTAGAAAAATACCAAAAATCGAGGCGATAATACCTATCGATTGTAAAATTAAAGGGAAAAATAATATTTTTATGCCATATTTGTCAATATATAAAGAGGCAATAATCATCCCTGTCACAATATCACTACTAAAAGTCTGAAATAATTCAGAACCTCGTCCAGCACAATCGCCAACATTATCACCAACAAGATCGGCAATAACTGCGGCATTTCTGGGGTCATCTTCGGGAATATCTTTTTCTATTTTACCTACAAGGTCTGCTCCAATATCAGCGGACTTGGTAAAAATCCCCCCGCCAACCTGACCAAAAAGAGCTGCCAAAGAAGCTCCGAAACCAAAACCAATTAATGGTTCAACTGATTTAAAAATTAAATACAAAATAATAATAGCTAGTAAGCTAAAACTTGTAATTAAAAGACCAACAACTGCTCCTCCCGAAACCGCACTCCAAAAAGCCTCACCGATTCCTTTTTTTGCTAGGTCAGCTGTTCTGCTATTGGCTTTTGTAGCTACTTTCATTCCTATAAAACCGGAAAGAAGCGAGGTTAAAACACCAATTACAGAAGTAATGGCGACTTTCCAATTAAAAAGTAATACCAATATTCCAAAGAGGAAAGGAAGAGTAATGGCAATAGTTTTAAATTGACGGTAAAGATATGCATCAGCTCCCTCTTCTATCGTCTTGCCCACTTCAGAAATCTTGGGAGAAGAAGCTTTAAATGCGTAAATTTTCCTAATGAACATTAATGCGACAAAAATGCTGACAATAGCAGTGACTGACGGAATAATTAACATACAAAAATTAAACTAATATTAAAAAAATAAATTGAACCTCTCAAGTTTGGATTTCAAAATTATATCTTAGATTTTTAAATAAGTGCCGCTTTAAATACGTGCCGCTGGTCGGAGTCGAACCGACATGAGCTTTAGGCTCACAGCATTTTGAGTGCTGCGTGTCTGCCAATTCCACCACAGCGGCTAATATTGATTCAATTTACCAAAAATATCTAAAAATTCAACCCTAAAGAGAAATTTTTAATGACTTTTTCTTCAAAAAATCATTTAGCCAAAAATATCTAAAACTCTTTTTAGGGTCAACTTGAAAAATCTCCTGCCATTTATTATACTAAATAAATATAATATGACTCGAGTTATCTCTATTGTTAATGAAAAAGGGGGATCGGGTAAAACGACAACGGCAGTCTCCGTTGGAGCTTTTTTAACAAAATTTGGCAAGAAAGTTTTGCTTGTTGACCTTGACCCTCAAGCCAATGCTACAATTTCCTTGGGTTTTTCCCCTAAAAAAATTCCTATAAACATCTATCATAGTCTTGCAGAAGAAGTACCATTTCGAGAAATAATTAAAAATACTCCCCTCTTTAACCTGGACATCGCTCCAGCAAATTCAGACCTGGCTGGTAGCAATGTTGAGCTTTTAGAGAAAGTAGGTAGAGAGCAGATTTTAAATAAAGTTCTCGAAGCGATTATAAATGAATACGATTATGTTCTCCTTGATTCTCCTCCTTCCCTTGGAATTTTAACTCTAAATACTCTTGTTGCGGCAAAAGAAATCATTATCCCGATTCAGTGTGAATTTTTTGCTTTAAAAAGTCTCGAGCAACTCTTTGAGGTTTTTGACCTTCTTGAGAAGAACTTGAACAAAACTTTCAGACAAATTTTTGGAGTTTTGACAATGTATGACAAAAGGAATACTTTATCTCGGGAAATCGTCAAAGAGGTTAAAGAAAAGTTCCCAGGAAAAGTGTTTGAAACGATTATTCCGAGAAATATAAAATTAGCCGAAGCGCCCAAATATGGTAAGACAATATTCCAATACGCTCCGGAGTCGAAAGGAGCTAAGGCCTACGAAAGATTAACCGAAGAAATAATTAGTTTAAAAACTTAGAAAATTAAAAAATAAAAAACTGTTTTTAAATTTTTAGCATTTTAAATTTTTAAGATTATGCCACGAGGCCTAGAAGCATTAATTCCCAAAAGAAGAAAAAAAGGTGTTACTTTCAAAAAAGAAAGTATTTTTTGGATTGAGGTAGATAAAATTAAGCCCAATCCATTTCAACCAAGAAAAGAATTTAACAAAGAAGAACTAAAAGAATTAGCAACTTCTATTGAAAAATATGGAATATTGCAGCCTCTCTTGGTAAAGAAAATTGAAAAAGATGTACCGCGAGGCGCTAAAGTAGAATATCAACTAATTACAGGTGAACGAAGGTTAAAAGCCGCAGAAATGATAGGAATGAAAGAAGTTCCTGTGATTATAGAGGACGTTAAAAAAGAAGATGAGCTTCCAATCTCTCTGGTGGAAAATATTCAAAGAGAAGATTTAAATCCGATTGAAAGGGCAGGGGCTTTTAAAAAATTAATTGAAGAATTCGATTTTACTCACAAAGAAATAGGAAAAATAGTGGGTAAAAGTAGAGAGAGTATTTCTAATGCCTTAAGGATTTTAGAGCTACCTGAGGAAATTAAAGAAAGTATCAAGAAAAATAAACTCTCAGAAGGGCATGCCAAGGTGCTTTTGGGAATAAAAAAAGATAGACAGATAAAAATCTTTAAAGAAATATTGGAGAAAAATTTGTCAGTTAGGGACCTTGAGAAGAGAATAAAAACAAAAGTGGTAAGAAAAATGGTAAAAGAAATGTTTCCTCAGGTTGGAAAAAAATTTGCCAGAATCTCAGAGGTAAAAAATGTAAAAATCAGAAAAACTAAAGACGAAATTGGATTAACCTTAATCTTTCAAGATAAAAAAGGGTTAGAAAGTTTTTTAAGAAGAATTAAATTTTCTTAATTGCCAGCCAAGATTTTCCTCCTTCTAAAATTATCTTTTTCTCCACTAAATAAGGAGGTTTTTTAATTTCTTTAATTTCCTTAGCAATTGTTATTTTTTTGATAAGGTCTTTATTTTTCTCAATAATTTTTCCTAAGTTTCCTTCGTCTTTGTAGAAAATCTCGATTTTATCTTCTTTTTTCAATCTCCCCTCTTTTCGCATATCTTGCAAAATTCTTATAATTTCTCGTAAGATTCCTTCATCTTTTAACGCGGGAGTAATTTTAAAATCAAAAGAAACATTAATTTCTCCTTTCCCCTTTTTAATCTTTATTTCCTTTACATTCAATTCTTCTTTTAACAATTCTAAAATCTCTTCCTCTGGTGTAAAATCTAAATTCTCGATTTTAAACTCTCGGAGAGGTTGCCTTACTTTTATTTTTGCTTCTTTTCTTTTCTGAAGACCGAGAGAAATAATTTTTCTAACACTTATCATTTTCTCTTCTAATTCTTTATTAATTAATTTTTCTTTTGGTTCTGGGAAATTTTCAAGATGAACAGAATTTTTCTTCCCTATCTCCTGGTAAATTATCTCAGAAATAAAAGGTAAAAAAGGCGCACAAAGTTTTGATAATTCTAAAATCAGAAAACCCAAAATCTCTGAAGCTTTTTTTAATTCTCGCGAATTTTTAGGCCTTTGAAAACGAGAACGAGAACGGCGAATATACCATCGAGAAAAATCTTCTATAACAAAATTCTCTATTTCTCTTGCTGCCGATACAATATCATATTTATCTAAAAGAGTGATTATATTTTTAGTTAAACTATAAAATTTAGAAACAATCCACTTATCTAAAACATTCTCAAGTTTTAAGTTGTGAGTTGTAAGTTGTAAGTCAGGGCTATATTCTTTCCAGAACAAAAAAATATTCCAAAAAGTTAAAATAAATTTATTGAAGCATTTTCTTACATCTCTTTCATCAAATCTCTTTGACTCGCCTGGCTGATTTATTGTAAAGAAATACCAACGGAGAGCGTCAGCTCCGTAATTTTCAATCATTTTCCAAGGATCTATAATATTTCCTTTAGATTTGGACATCTTCTCTCCTTTTTGGTCGAGAACATGACCCAAGCAAATAACATTTTTATAAGACGTCCCTTCTCCGAGTAAAGTAGAAACAGCTAGCAAGGTGTAAAACCAGCCCCGTGTTTGGTCAATAGCTTCGGCGATATAATCAGCAGGAAATCGCAGTCCGTTATCTATTAAGTCTTTATTCTCAAAAGGATAGTGATATTGAGCAAAGGGCATCGCCCCAGAATCAAACCAAACATCACACACTTCTTTTACTCTTAACATCCTTCTTCCGCATTTTGGACAAAGGAATTTAACTTTATCAATATAAGGGCGGTGCAAATCAAGTTCCTCTTTCTCGTTATAAGGAAATTTTCTAAATTTAATTTCTTGCAGTTCTCCTTTTTTAATGTATCCTCTTTTTACTCTTATTCTGTTTAAAAAATCATTGTTTTCGAATCCTTCCATTGCTCCCTGTAAAAGCCATAAAGGATCACCGTGGCTAACGATTAAAATATTCTTATTGTGATATTTTTGGTCAATATCTTCAATAAAATTAATCATTCTCTTTTTGCAATCATTCCAATTTTCTCCGCCTAGCGGTCCTTCCTTAAAGAATTTCTCAGGAGGAATTTGAAATTTAGCTCTAAATTTTAGAAGCGATTTTCCTTCCCACTCGCCATGATTAATTTCTCGAATTCGGCTATCGTATTTCACTTTAAGGCCAAGCTCTTTAGCAAAAATCTCCGAAGTCTGGACGCATCTTCTAAGGTCCGAGGAAATAATTACATCTAATTTTTGGGTGCCAATGATTTTTTTGAGTTTCTTTACTGCTTTTTTGGTTTGGAATTTGCCAAATTTAGTTAGGGAATAATTTTTATCCGGAGAACTACTTACTATACCTTTTAAATTAGTCTCAGCGAATCCATGTCGCATTATAAAATAGCGATTGGTGGTAAATTTTTGAGCTCGTAAGTCATCTTTCGAACCTATAACTTCAAGATAATCGCATTGTGAGCATTTCCAGATAGGCAGTGGTGTCCCCCAGTATCTCTCACGAGAAAAAGCCCAATCTTTTACTTCTTTTAACCATTCACCGAATCTCCCTTCTTTTAGATGGCTGGGGAACCAATTTATAACTCTACTGTTTTCAATGAGTTTATCTTTTATTGCAGTTACCTTAATGAACCAACTTTTTCTTGGATTTGCATAGTACAAAAGAGGAGAATGACATCGCCAACAAAAAGGATAATCATGGGTATACATTTCCTCTTTAAAGATTAAATTTCTCTTTCTCAAGTCTTCTATAATTAAGGGGTCCGCATCTTTCACAAATTTTCCTTCGCCGATAACGCCTGGTCCCATCTTTCCGTCCTCACCAACAGTTATTAAGGGAGGTAAATTATTTTCCTTACCGACTTTCAAATCATCTTCTCCAAAAGCCGGAGCAATGTGGACTATACCGGTTCCTTCCGCAGTCGAGACGAAATCACCGTGAATAACTTTATAAATAGAACCTTTGTGCATCCACAACTCAATATATCCTGTCTTGGGTTTGGGTTCATACTGCAAAGAAAAAAGTGGTTCATATCTTAAATTTAATAAAGAACTTCCCTTTAATGGGAATCCTTTGCTATAGCTCCTTTTTTCGTCCTCGGGATAATATGCTAGCGTATGACTAAGATTTTTTTCTGAAAGTATATATTTTTCTTTGCTTTCTTTGTCTTCTGTTAAAATATAATCCATGTCTTTACCAACTGCCAAGGCAACATTACCGGGAAGCGTCCAGGGTGTTGTAGTCCAGGCCAAAAAGTAGGTATTTTCACCAACTTCTTTTCCATTAATTTTCTGACCAGCTTTTATTTTAAATTTTACATAAATCGAGTTTTCTTCAATGTTTTTATATCCCAAGGCTACTTCATGGCTGGATAAAGCGGTGCCACAACGCGGACACCATGGTACGACTTTAAAGTCTTCATATAATAATCGCTTCTCCCAAATTTGCTTTATAATCCACCAAAGACTCTCGATATATCTATTATCATAAGTAATATAGGGATTATCCATATCTACCCAGTAACCTATCTTCTCAGTCAAGTCTTTAAACATTGGTAGGTACCTCTGAACATTCTTTTTGCACTCTCGATTAAATTTAGCAATCCCATATTTTTCTATATCTTTTTTAGAATTAAATCCTAATATTTTTTCCACTTCCAGCTCCACCGGCAAACCATGAGTATCCCAACCATTTTTTCTTTCAACATAATAACCTTGCATCGTCTTATAACGCGGAATTAAATCTTTAAAAATTCGAGATAAAACATGATGAATTCCAGGCTTAGCATTTACTGTAATTGGGCCATCGTAAAAAACAAAAACAGGCCTCTTCTTGCCCGCCATAACCTTGGTGAAGGCGAGTTCTCTTTTTTTAAGGCTTCTTTGAAAAATTTGAGAATTCTTCCAAAGTTTTAAAATTTTCCTTTCTTCCTTTGGTAAATTAAATTCCATTTTTGATAAAAAATGCCCGGAGGGAGAGTCGAACTCCCAAGTCCGAAAAGGACATTGGATTTTAAGTCCAACGCGTATACCAATTCCGCCATCCGGGCTTATTTCCTTCTTTAAAAATTACTTTGTAATTTTTAGAGGCAAAATTATTATAGGCCAGGGCGGGAATCGAACCCGCGTATGACAGTTTTGCAGACTGTCGCCTTACCACTTGGCTACCTGGCCTCTTTTTTCGTTTGATAAACTGCACTACTCATTTTGCTTTTCGCAATTTAAGGCCACAAATTATTCTATCCTATTTTAACTCTTTTTTCAATTCTCGCTTTACTTTTTCTAAAACTTCTTTAATCGTGCCGGTCGTTTTGAATCCCGAGGCGGACTTGTGCCCTCCTCCTCCAAGGCTTTGAGAAATCTTTGAAACATCCACTCCTTGACGAGAGCGCAAACTTCCTTTAACTCTTCCGTTTTTGTATTCAATCATAAAAAGATAAACTTTTGCCTTATCAATGCGGGAGAGAAAATCAGGAAAGATAGGTGGCTCCTGGAGAAAACTACGTTCTTTTTCTCTTTTAAAATCATCAAAGGAAAGCCACGACCACAACATTTCAAAATCTTCATCTCTTTTTATCCTTGATATCATTTTTGCCAAAATCCTTGCCCGAGAAAGAGAAAAAGAATTATATCTTTCCATTATCTTAGAAAGTTCAGCACCTTCTTTTAATAACTTCCCAACAACCCTTTCGCTATTTTGGGAGGCAAAAGAAAAGCCTCCTGTATCGGTCAAAATTCCGGCTAAAAGGCAAGTAGCAATATTCTTATCAATTTTTGCTTTGATACTGTCTAAAAGATAGTAAAGAATCTCGCTAGTAGAAGAGACAAATGGTAAAATCAATTTTATTTTCCCTATTATTTTTCCTTCCGGATGATGATCAATTGAAATTATTTTCCTTTTATCTAAAAAAAAGTGGAAAGGTTTTTCTAATCGTTCCTCACCTGCGTAATCGAGAGAGAAGATTAAATCGAAATCTTGATGTTTGGGAGATTTTGTTTTAATCTCTTCAAAATAAGGCAGAAAATTTAAGAAACGAGGCGCTCCTAAGATATAAATATAAGTATTTTTCTTTTGTTTCTTCAAGTATAAGTTTAGAGCTAAAACCGAACCAATAGCATCTCCGTCCGGAGCACGGTGAGTCAAAAAAAGAATGTTTTTTGCTTTATCGATTTCTTCTTTAATATTCTTAAATTCTTTTTTGTAACTTTTATTTATCATAATTAATATTCCTTTTTGAGATTTCATCGATTTTATAGAGATTCTTCACGCCTTCATCAATTTTAAAGTGAATTTTGGGAACCGGTCTCATTTCTAACTTTTTATTTAGTATCTTTTGAATATCGTAGATATTATTTTTTAGTATCTTAAGGATTTTTTCTTCATCTTTTTGAGGGAAAACAGTAATTAAAATTTCCCCTTCCAGAAGATTTTTGTTAGTTTGAACATTAGTAATAGTGACCAAGGTTTTCCCGAAATCTATTTCTCTAAAAATAATTTTGGAAATCTCCTCCTGTAAAAGACTGTTCACTTTTTCGATACGTTTTGCCATTAATTTTTCTCCTTATTTTGGGTAAAAAAGACTACATTTCTCTAATCTCGTAAGCTAATAGAATATCTTCTTCTTTTACTTTTAAATTTCCTTCGTATAGAATTCCGATTTCTTGCCCCGCTCTGGCTTTCTCGATTGTTCTTTTTTGCTCTTGAATTTCGATAATTTTACCCTGACCTAAGACTCTTTCCTCTCTCTCTATCTCAAGATTACTTCGCTTAATTTCTCCTTCTAAAACCCTACCACCGATAATTTGTCGATAATGTTTTTCACCTTTTTTTTGGCTTTTAAAAATAATCAATGCCTTGATTTTTCCAAGGAGAACTTTTTCTTCCTTCCTTTCAATTATCCTTCGCATTAATTTCCTAACTCCGTCAATTACATCGTAAATGACGTCAAAAGTTAATATCTCAATACCTTTTTGTTGGGCTATAGAACGAGCAGCAATATTTGGTTCTACTCGAAATCCAATTATCTTAGCGTCTTCACTTTCAGCTAATCTTACATCTGAGTCGGTAACTTCTCCTACTCCACTTTTTAAAAATTCAATTCCGATCTTTTCTTCTCTAAGTTTTGACAAAATCTTTTGGAGTACTTCTAGGCTTCCTTTGACATCGGTCCTTAAAATAATCTTTAAAGATTTTTCTATGCCTTTTTCAACTTCTTCGATTCTTGCTGTTTTTTTAAATTTTTTTTGCTTCTCTTTAATTAAATCTAAATGGTTCTGGGCTTCTTCTAAAGATTTAAAACTCTCAAAGACTTCTCCGACCTCTGGAACATTTTCAAAGCCTATGATTACCCCGGCCTGTCCCGCTAAAATTTCTTCTTTGGGAATCATTTTAGAATCGAATATTTGTTTTACTTTACCGCAGGTTGTCTCTGCACCAATAATATCAGTAGTCTTCAACCTGCCTGCTTCTAAAATTATAGTAGCAGTGGGGCCACGTAAGGCATTAAGATAACTTTCAATTATCACTCCTCGTGTCTTGGCTTTTAAGTTTTTTTTAATTTCTGAAACATCGACGAGGAGCCCAATTATCGAGAGAAGGTCTTTTATCCCCTCGCTTGTCTTGGCTGAGGTTTTAATCAAGGGTACCTCCCCACCCCACTCCTCAATTAGTATCCCTTCTTTTTGAAGTTCTCCTTTTACTTTTTGAGGGTCGGCTTCTGGCTTATCGATTTTATTTAGAGCAATGATAGTTGGGATTTTTGCTTCCTTTATTATCTGAATTGCTTCTTTTGTTTGAGGCATTACTCCTTCATCAGCTGCTACTACCAAAATAGCAATATCAGCTACTTTTGCTCCTCGGGAACGTATCTCAGAGAATGCTTCATGGCCTGGTGTATCGATGAATGTAATCTTTCTTCCTTCAAACTCTACTTCATAAGCCCCGATATGTTGAGTAATACCTCCTGATTCTTTTTCAGTAATTTTGAAATCTCTCCTGATTGCCTCAAGAAGAGAAGATTTTCCGTGGTCAATATGACCTAAAACTACAATGACAGGAATAGTTTTCATAATTGCTAATTTACACTAATTTAAGTGCAAATTTGTGCTAATTTTGGTACGAATTTGTACTAATTATATTCGCGAATATTCGTACTTCTATTCGTACGGATTAGTGAGAAATAGCTTTTTTGATTGCTTTTTCTTCTTCCTTGGTGAGAGGGTATTTTGATTCTCCCTGCCTAATTGGTTTAGCGTAAATTCTTGTGCTTTCTTTTGAATGATAAGAAGAGATTACGAGACCGTCATCTTTTTGGTCTAAAATTGCCAATGAAAAACTCTGATTTCCACCCGCTCCTTCAAAAGGATTAAACCGAATAATTCCTACTTTTTGAATCGAGTGAAGGGCTACATCTTCCAATTTTTTTATCTTTTCTAATATTGTCTGAATCTCTTTTTCCGAGGTCCTTTGATTTTTCAAAATCTGAGATATTACTTCTTCCAAGTCCTCTGCTTTTTTGCCTTTGAAAAAAGAAGTAGTCCTTTTACTTTCTTTTTTAAGTCTTATTTCTAAAAGAATATTCCAGAATAAAAAAAGAAAAAATATAACAATTAAGATAATATCCAAATTCTGAGAGATAATATTTATCATAAAATTTTATTTATCAGTTAAAGCAAATTTTATTATATTTTTCTATATTTTGCAAGAAAAAATACAGAGAATTCTTCTCTGTATTTTCCTATTTTCCA
>PFRL01000015.1:0-3662 GCA_002788555.1 Parcubacteria group bacterium CG_4_9_14_0_2_um_filter_35_11
CCAGGCCTGAACTATTGTTGCCACTTTACTTATCTCACTAGGACGCAGGACTATAAAGGGAAATGGTTCTTTTGAGTTGGCTTTCACTGGCAAGACTCCGAATCTAATAAGGCCGACCATGGCAGGTTTCATTATCTTATCGACAGATTTTATCTCCCTATACTTTATTCTCTCTTCCAGCTCTTTTTCTGCTGCTTTTACACTTCTTCCTTCCATTTTTTTATTAAACCTCCTTTTTGCGCTGCTTTTACTATAATAATTTTTTGCTCATTTGTCAATTATCTAATTTTTGCTGGGTTATGGTAGAATATTTATTACTATGAGATTAAAAAAGCTTAAGCCTTCTCAGCTGAATTCTCTGCCCGTCACCGCCGGCGTCTATATTTTTTTTAATGCTAAAAAATCCCCTCTTTATATAGGAAAAGCAGTTAATTTAAGAGAACGGGTAAAAACCCACTTTTTCCAACCCAACTATAAAGACAATCTTTTTATTAAGGAGATAAGGAAAATTGGATATATTCCATTGAAGTCTGATATTGAGGCCCTGATTTTAGAAAGCCGAATGATTAAGAAATTTCAGCCAAGATTTAATCTTCTCTTTCGCGATGATAAAAAATATTTTTATGTGGGTATAACAAAAGAAGAGTGGCCTATGGTATTTATTACCCATCAGCCAACTAACAACAGACAACTAACAACTAACAAGGAAGGACAGTTGACAGTTGAAAGTCGTAAGTTGAAAGTTGATTATATCGGTCCTTTTACTGATGGAGGAGCCTTAAAAGAAGCTTTAAAAACTATCAGAAAAATTTTCCCTTATAGAACTTGTGAAGTCTTACCCAAAAGACCTTGCCTTTGGTATCAGCTCGATCGCTGTCCAACTCCCTGCTTGATAGAAAGGGAGGCAAAAATCAGAAAGATTTTTAAAAAAGAAACTAATTTAAGAAAAAAAGATTATAAGAATGATATTAAAAAAATAAAATTAATTTTAACCGGAGAAAGAAAAAGACTTACTTCAAATTTAACAAGCAAGATGAGGAAAATGGCTCAATCTGAAGAATTCGAGAAGGCAGCTAAAATTAGAGACCGGATAGAAAGTCTTAAAAAAATCTTTTCTCACAGAGAAATCCTAGTTGAAATTCCCCAAAAAGAGAAAGAAAATGTTGGACTCCTATTAAAAGAAATTCTTCATCTATCTCAAATTCCAAAAAGGATTGAGGGTTATGATATCTCTAATATTAAAAATTTAGGGATGGTGGGTTCAATGGTCGTATTTAAATTGTCGCGATTCTGCCAAGAGAAAGAGAGAAAATATTGTGAATATAAATATGTGCCTGAGAAAAGCCAATATCGAAAATTTAAGATAAAGCAAGTTTTGAAACAAAATGATATCGCTTGTCTAAAAGAAGTTTTAAGGAGAAGGTTGTCTCATCAGGAATGGGGGTTACCGGACCTCATTTATGTTGATGGTGGAAAATCTCAATTGAACGCCGTGAAAAAAATAATAATGAAATTTCAGAGGGC
The DNA here is from genome assembly GCA_002788555.1 of Parcubacteria group bacterium CG_4_9_14_0_2_um_filter_35_11. Lineage (GTDB taxonomy): Bacteria > Patescibacteriota > Minisyncoccia > Minisyncoccales. The sequence goes on from PFRL01000015.1 coordinate 1,525, forward strand.
GAAGTTTGTAAAGCCGATTCCTATTATCTCCCTTGCAAAAAAGAGAAATTTGCTGTATAATATTTCTCTTAAAAATCCTCTCTCTCTTGACAAACTTCCAAGAGAAGTTAAAATGACTATTCTTCATTTAAAAGACGAATCTCATAGGTTTTCTATTTCTTATCATAAAACATTGAGAGCGAAGCTCTTTTTCCTCTCAGCGAAAAAGAAATCGAAAGTTTCTAACTTATAATAGTTATGAAGGTTCTGACTATATCCCAAGCCGTTGTCTCTATTTTGTTAATTATCTCTATACTTTTGCAACAAAGGGGTGGCGGGCTTTCTTCTATTTTTGGCGGAGAAGGAGGATATTATTTTAAAAAAAGAGGTACGGAAAAAATTATTTTTTGGGGCACAGTGACACTGTCTTTAATGTTTTTTGGATTAGCTTTCTTAAACTTTCTATTCTAAAAATCTATTAGTATTTTTCTCCAAAATCTAAAAAGTTTTTTGATAAGACTTTTCAATATTGATAAGTGGAAAGAGAATAAAAACAAATGGCCTAAAAAGGGACAGTGGTTAGCTTTTTTAATCGCTATTTCCAGGACCGAAAGAATTATACTTTTTTTCCTCTTAATTCTCGGTTTGGGCGCCGGAGTTTCCTGGTGGAGGATTTCTTACTTAGAAAATACTAAAGTCGTCCCCACCAAGGGAGGAATTTTGAGAGAAGTAATGGTAGGCCAACCTCAATCATTAAACCCACTCTTTGCTCTCTTAAACGATGCTGACAGAGATATTTCAGAGTTAATTTTCGCAGGACTTTTAAAATATGACCAAGAAGGAAGTTTAATCAAGGACTTGGCTAAAGATTATAAAATAAGTAAAGATGGTAAGATATATGAATTTACTTTAGAAGATAATCTTTTTTGGTCTGACGGAGAGGAAATTACTACTCAAGATATTGTCTTCACTATAGAATCAGTTCGAAATCCCGAGGTCCAAAGCCCCCTAAGACTCATCTGGCAAGAGGTTAAGGTAGAGAAAACTGATAATAAAACCATCAAATTTATCTTGCCAAATCCCTATCCTCCTTTCCTTGAGAATTTTACCTTTAAAATCTTGCCTTATCATATTTTTAACAAAGTTTCCCCACAAGCATTTATTCTTGAGCCGCCTCAGAACCTTACTTCATCAGGGCAATTTGAAATCAAGGTTATTGAAAAAGATTCAGAAAATAAAATCAGAAAAATTATCCTGGAGAGAAATCCTAATTTCCATGGCAAGGCCTCATTTTTAGAAAAAATTGAAATAACTTTTATACCCACTACTGGAGATTTTCCAACTTGGAAAAATAAGGCACTAAGTTTTGCTGGCATCTCTTCTGAACAGAAATCAATATTCAAAGAAAATTTTAATATTTATAAACTATCGGTCCCTCGGTATTTTGCTCTATTCTTAAATCAGAACAAGAGTATTTTATCCCAAAAAGAGGTCCGAGAAGCATTAGCTTTTGCCACGCCGAAGAATGAAATTATAGAAAAAATATTATTAGGGGAAGCTAGGATAATAGATAGTCCTTTTCTGCCAGAAAATAGAATTGAGGGAGATTTCAAACAATATAAATTTAATCTAAAAAAAGCACAAGAAATATTAGAAAAAGCTGGTTGGCAGGATAAAGATAAAGACGGAATAAGGGAAAAAATTTTAAAGGAGGGTGAGAAAGCGACTCCTTTGAAATTAATTTTATTTACAGTGGAACAAGAGGAACTTAAAAAAGCGGCGGAAATTATTCAAGCCAGGTGGAAAGAAATCGGAGTAAAACTAGTGATTCGGACCCTTGAGCCGACAAAGCTTCTTCAAGAGAACATTAAAGAAAGAAAATACGATATCCTTCTTTTTGGCCAGGGATTATCAATTATTCCCGACCCTTATCCCTTTTGGTCTTCTTTTCAAAAAGAGTATCCAGGACTCAATCTTTCTCTTTACCAGAATAAAGATGTTGACGAACTCCTTAAAAATTCGAGAGAAGAATTAAATTCTAAAAAGAGAAGGGGGTTACTTCAAAAAGCCCAGCAAAAAATTACTGATGACATTCCAGCGATTTTTCTTTACAGCCCTTATTATCTTTACGCTGTTCGAGATGAAGTGAAGGGAATTGA
>PFRL01000015.1:3692-3834 GCA_002788555.1 Parcubacteria group bacterium CG_4_9_14_0_2_um_filter_35_11
ATTTATAAATATAGAAAATTGGTATATCTACGAGAAAAGAGTGGCAAGGTAAGAGAAGCGGTGTTCTTCAAAAATCTTAATCTTTTTTCCTTTTAGGAAGAAAGCATAAGAAACCTTTGGTGTCTTTGCAACGGGAATGGGT
>PFRL01000015.1:3851-17695 GCA_002788555.1 Parcubacteria group bacterium CG_4_9_14_0_2_um_filter_35_11
AAATTGGTATATCTACGAGAAAAGAGTGGCAAGTTTAAAAAACAACTCTTTAAGGACTACTGACTCATTACCCTGGCGGAATATTTTGCCAAGGTGGTGAAATTGGGAAACACACTAGTTTCAGGAGCTAGCGGCAGAAATGCCTTGTGGGTTCAAATCCCACCCTTGGCACAAAAAACTATTAAACTCAAAATACAAAACTACGACTTCAAGCGAATTAGTCTCAATCTATATTTTGAGTTGTAAAACGTGAATTTAAAATTATTTAATAAACACATGAAAAAACATCTTTTAAGAATAATTCCTTTGGGAGGGTTAGAAGAAGTTGGGAAAAATATGATAGTCCTTGAATACCAAGGGAAGATTTTAATTATTGATATGGGACTTCAGTTTCCCAATGCTGATATGTTGGGAGTAGATTATATTATTCCTAATATTTCTTATCTTAAAGGAAGAGAAAAAAATATCTTGGGAGTGGTTTTTACTCACGGTCATTATGACCATATAGGAGCGATTCCTTACCTTATTAATCAGTTAGGAAATCCACCCCTATTTGCTACCCCACTTACAAAAGGGATAATCTTAAAACGTCAGGAAGACTTTTCTCGTCTTTCGCCTTTAAATATAAAAGAGATTAAAAGAGAGGATAAAATCAGTCTTCCGCCTTTTTCGATAAAAACATTTCCTCAAAATCATAATATTCCTGACGGAGTTGGTCTTTTAATTGAAACACCAGCCGGAAAAATCTTGCATACAGGCGATTTTAAATTCGATTACACTCCTATTGCCAATGGTCCTACTGACATTTCAAAAATTGCTAATCTTGCCTCAAAAGGGATTTTACTTTTAATGTCTGACTCTACTAATGCCGAAGTGCCGGGACACAGCTTATCTGAAAAAGTTATCCAAGAAAACCTTGAAAAAATTTTTGAAAAAAGCGAAGGTAGAATAATTGCTGCTACCTTTGCCTCACTTTTATCTCGGATTCAAGAGTTAATAAATCTAGCAGAAAAATTTAAAAGAAAAGTAATCATTGATGGATATTCAATGAAAGCCAACGTAGAAATTGCCATTTCTCTCTCTTACCTAAAAATAAAAAAAGATACCTTAATTTCTCCAAGGGAACTCCGTCATTTTCCTGATAAGCGAATCTTAATTATCTGTACAGGCTCACAAGGAGAAGGAGATGCTTCGCTGATGCGTCTTGCTCACAAAGACCATCAATTTTTATCTGTTAAAAAAGGAGATACCGTTATCTTCTCTTCTTCTACTGTCCCGGGAAACGAAAGATCCGTCCAAGAATTAAAAGACCTTTTATCGTGGCAGGGAGCAAAAATTTTCCACTCACAGATAATGGATATTCATGCTTCTGGCCATGCCCAACAAGAAGAACTAAAGACAATGATTAATGTTGTTAAACCAAAATTCTTTATGCCAATTCATGGAAGCCATTATATGCTTGAAGTTCATAAAGACCTTGCTCTTTCTTTGGGAATCCCTCAAAAAAATATTATAATTGGAGAAAATGGTAATATAATTGAGATGACGGAGGGAAAAATAAAAGTGCGAAAAGAGAAAGTCGCAGCAAGTTATGTAATGGTAGATGGCCTAGGAATTGGGGATGTGGGCGAAGTAGTCTTGCGAGACAGACAAGCGATGGCTAAAGATGGCATGTTTGTTCTCGTGGTGGTAGTAGACTCTACTACTGGAAAGGTTCGACAGAGTCCTGATATTATTTCTCGAGGGTTTGTCTATCTTCGAGAATCAAAAGACCTTTTGCGACAAGTAAGGAAAAAAGTAATAAGATTAGTCGAAGAAATTACCTTGTCAAAGCACACCGTTAATTGGGCTTTTGTAAAAAACAAAATTAAAGAGGAGCTTGGAAAATTTTTATTTAAAAAAACCAAAAGAAGACCAATGGTCTTACCAGTAGTTATAGAAATATAAAGCGTTTTATCCGCGAAGACGAGCCGAAGGCGAAGTCTGAGCGGTAACAAAACCTTTACCCCGCACCAATTTTACAGAACAATTGTTTTGCAGCACACTTAACGAATAGTGTAGTCTGCTGAAGGCGGACTTGAGGCTGTTCGCCTCCCGTGTGCTGCCATAGTATAACATCATTTTACAATCACTATTCGATAAACAGACTAATACTCTGGTAAAATTGGTGCGGGGTGTAAGAAATAGTAACCCGCCAAAATTTTCCTTCGGAAAACTTAGGCGTGAACAATTTCTAACATGCGAGTATTTAGCGGTATTCAACCTACGGGAATAATCCATATAGGTAATCTTTTCGGGGCAATAAGAAATTGGATTCTACTCCAGAATCACTGTGAGTGTATTTTCTGTATCGTTAATTATCATGCTATTACCCTCCCCAAAAAACCAGAAGAGCTAAAGAAACAAACCTATAAAATGGTAGCTATTCTTTTAGCTGCAGGGATAGATCCTAAAAAGTCTATACTCTTTATCCAATCGGAGGTAAAGGAGCATACAGAACTCTGCTGGATTTTAAATACTATAACGAAAATTCCAGAGCTTGAGAGAATGACCCAATTTAAGGAAAAGGCAAAAGAGCATAAAGAAGATGTCAACGTAGGACTTTTTGACTATCCCATTCTAATGGCTGCCGACATTTTACTGTATAACATCGATATCGTGCCTGTTGGAGAAGATCAAAAACAGCATGTCGAACTTGCCAGAACACTAGCGAGAAGATTTAATAAAATCTTTGGTGAGACTTTTAAAATCCCTACGGCTTCAATCCAAGAAGATGCAGGAAGGATTATGGGCCTGGATAATCCCTTAAAGAAAATGTCAAAGAGTGCAAAATCTTCACTTAACTATATTGCTATTGACGATTCCCCTCAGCAAATTCGAGAAAAAATTAAGAAGGCAGTGACTGATTCAGGTAAAGAAATAAAAAAAACTCCACAAAAGCCAGCTATTTCAAATCTTTTAAATATTTATAGTCTATCAAGCGGAAAAGAAATCTCAACGATAGAAGATGAGTTTAAAAACAGCGGTTATAAAGAGTTTAAAGAAAAATTAGCCCTAGTGCTAATTGAATTTCTCTTGCCGTTACAAAAGAAGGTAAGAAAAATTGAAAAAGACCAAAAGTATATTAAGAAAGTATTGGCAGAGGGAAGAAGAAAAGCTCAAGAAATTGCCAAAGACACGATAAAAGAAGTGAAAGAAAAAGTAGGACTAGTATAAAGTTGTTAGTTGTTAGTTGTTAGTTGTTAGTTGTAATTATTATGTTCTCCGTCGGCATTATTGGCCTACCTAATATTGGAAAATCTACTTTATTCAAGGCAGTAACAAAAATAGCCGTTCCTATCTCTATCTTTCCCTTTACTACAATAGATCCAAATAAAGGAATAGTTGAGGTAAAAGATAAAAGACTCGAGAAGATAAAAGAGATAGTAAAACCCCAAAAAACTACACCTGCTATAATTGAGTTTGTAGATATTGCCGGTCTTGTTAGGGAGGCGCACCTAGGCAAGGGTCTAGGAAATAAATTTCTCTCGCATATTAGTGAGGTCGATCTTCTATTGGAAGTAGTAAGACTTTTCAAAAATGAGAAAGTCAGCCATGTAGAAAATGTAATAGACGCAGAGAGAGACATCGAAATTATTAAAAATGAAATTGCGGCTTGGGATGAAAAAATAATTTCTAATTTTATAGAAAATCTAAAGAAAAAGATAAAAAGTAGTCCCTTAGATGAAGAGTTAAAAACAGAGAATGAATTAGCAGAACAATTAAAAAAGTTTTTAGGCGAAAAAACCTGGTTATTGGAAAGGATTAAACAGCTGCCAGGAGAAACTCAGGTTGATATGAAAAACCTGGGAAGAAAGTCAGCCGTCCTCTCAGTTAAGCCCTTGATTTTTCTCTTTAATATTAGTGAGAGAGATCTAACGAAAGAGGAAGAGGCAAAATTAAGAACCTCTTTCCCCTATTCTTTTTTTATAGATCTTAAAAAAGAAGAAGAGATATCCGAGCTAAGCAACAAAGAAAAAGAGGAACTTGAAGTTAGTTCTTACCTTGACGATTTAATCCTCAGCTGCTACAATAGATTGGATTTAATCACTTTTTATACAATTAAGGGAGGAAGAGAAATAAGAGCTTACGAACTAAAAAGAGGTGAAGAGATAATTGTGGCAGCTGGTAAAGTGCATAGTGATTTTCAGAAGAAATTTATCCGAGTTGAAGTATTATCTTTTAAAGATTTAATCGAAAGTGATTCATGGCAAGAGGCTAAAAAAAGAGGCAAAATCAATGTAAAAGGGAGAGATTATATTGTCAATGATGGTGATATAATAGAATTTAAAATATAGATATTTTTTAAAATATAAAAATAGAAATTTTATGAATTATGAATTATCTTTTCTAATCCCAATTCTGGATTTAAAAAAGCGAGAGGAACTATTGAAAAAAATAAAAGAAGAAGTAATAAAGCTCAAGGGCAAGCCCGAGGATGAATTTATCGAGAAAAAATTCTTTGCCTATCCGGTAAAAGGATGCCAGGAAGGTTTTTTGGGCCAAATAAATTTCTCTTTAGAAAAAAATAGACTAAAGGAGTTCCAAGATTACTTAAAAACGAATAAAGAAATAATAAGAATTATCCTAGAAAGAAAGGGGGCGATTAAAGAAGTTACAGAGGCAAAAAGGGAGAGAAGAAAACCGATTCTTAAAAAGCCCGTTAAAAAAGAAAAGGTTAAAATAGAAGAGTTAGAAAAAAAGTTGGAAGAAATGCTCAAGTAACTACAAATTACAAATCAGATACAAATATCCGAATAGTTAATTGACGAAAAAAGAAAGTATCTTTGAAAAAAAATTCGTATTTTCGTAATATATTTGTAAATTCGTAGTAAGTATATGAATTTAAATAAGGTTTTTATCTTAGGAAGATTAACTCAAGATCCTCGAGCAAGAAGCCTGCCTTCTGGCCAATTGGTAGCCAATTTTGGAGTGGCTACTAATCGAATTTTTTACGACCAGGAAAAACAAAAGAGAGAACAGGCTGAATTCCATAATGTAGTAGCTTTTAATAAAGCGGCTGAGATTGCTCAGCAATATTTAAGGCAGGGGTCGATGGTATTAGTTGAGGGAAGGCTTCAAACAAGGTCCTGGGAGAATAAAGATGGTATCAAAAGATATAGAACAGAGATTATTGTTGAGAGACTTCAACTTGGACCAAAAAGTCAATCCCCCTCTTTAAAAGAAGATAAAGAAAAGGGAAAACCGAAAGAGGTTGCAAAAGAAGAAATTCCCACAATCGAGGAAAATAAAGAAGAAATCGATGTTAAAGATTTACCACTCTAAATTTAAAAGATTATGTGCTATTTTTGTCAAAGAAATACAAAGGAAATCGATTGGAAAAATGAGAGGTTTCTCTTAAGATTTTTGGCGGCATCGGGCAAAATTAAACCAAGGAGAAAAACTGGCGCCTGCGCCCTCCATCAGCGCAGTCTTAAAAAAGCTGTGAAAAAAGCTAGAGAAATGGCTATCTTGCCATTTATAAGATAAGTAATCATCTTCTCTTGATTTCATTTTCTTTTAAAAACAGCTTCAGAAGCTGTTTTTTTTATTTCTTAATAACTCAAAGGGGATAAAATTCCTCTATATTTTAAGATATTTTTGGATAGCCACAAGACTGGAAATTGCTCCTAGGATGATTCCTCCCCCGATTTGAATTAACAAAAAGAGTAAAATATTTTTTCCGAAAAAGTTCGAAAATCCCAGCTCTGCGAAAATTAGCGATCCCTCACTGGGAAATAAAATATCAACTCCATAAAATACCATAAATGATAGAAAGCCGGCGAATAACCCAAGAAGAATCCCTTGAATTAAAAAAGGGCCTCGAACAAATCCATCGGTAGCGCCAACCAATTTCATAATCTCAATCTCTTTTCTTTTTGCGTAAATAGCGAGCCTTATAGTATTTAAAGTCACTACAACAGCAATAAAAATCAGAAAAAGACTTATCGCTAGTCCTCCTTTTTTAATAAGAGCCGAAATGGAGAAAAGTTTTTCAATAATCAACCTATTCTGTCTGTAATTTACTTTCTCAACCAAATTTTTGAACTCTCCTTTCTCAAAAAAATTAGAAATAGCTGCATAGCTCTGGGCACTGGAAGCTCTGACGTTTAAAGAGGCTGGTAAAGGATTATTTCCTATTTCATTTAGAGCATCCATTATCTGAGGGTCATTTTTGTGTTTTTCTTTAAATGCCTCAAGAGCTTTTTCTCTCGAAATATAATCTATTTCTTCTACCTCAGGAAAGTTTTCTAATTTCTCTTTGGCCTTGAAAATATCTCCTTCTTGAGTAGTTGATTTAAAGTAAACACTTATATCTATTTTTTCTTTTAAAGTGGTAATTAAACTTTCGCTGATACCTTTTAAAAATAGAGTTCCAGCTAGAAGGGAAAGAGCTATAAACATTATAAAAATCGTCCCTACGGAAATGCCTATATTCCTCAAAAATTCCTGCCATCCGAATTTAAAAACCCTTAAAAAATTGGTTAACATAAATTTTGAATTCCTAATTTGCTATTAGCACATTAGGTGAAAATTGTCAACCCCGTTAGAAACTCGTGCAGGACATAAAACCCAACCGCACGAGTTTATCTATATTGTAACCCAACCGTAGCAAGCTGCGGGGCATGTTTCTAACGGGGTCAAATTAAAGGTAATATCTCCCCTTTTGTTCATCCCTTATTATTTTCCCTTTTTCGAGGACTATCACTCTTTTTTGAATCGTATTGACTATTTCTCGATTATGGGTAGCCAAAATTACTGCTGTCCCCAATTGATTAATTTTTAAAAATAATTTCATTATCTCTTTGGTAGTATAAACATCCAAGTCTCCTGTTGGCTCATCGGCAAGAAGAACTTTGGGTTGGGAAATAATAGCTCGAGCCATAACTGCTCTTTGCTGCTCTCCCCCAGAAAGTTGATGAGGAAAATTATTCGCTTTATCTAAAATTCCTACCAATTCTAATGCCTGAGGGACAGTTCTTCTTATTTCACTGTCAGCTTTACCGAAGATTTCCAGAGTGAAAGCCACATTCTCAAAAACCGTCTTTTGGGGAAGGAGCCTATAATCCTGGTAAATCACCCCCATTCTTCTTCGATAATAAGGGAGGTAGCCATAACTCATTTTTGTAATATTAATATCTTCGAAGATAACATCGCCTTTTGTCGGTTTTTCTTCTGATAATAAAAGTCGGAGCAAAGTCGATTTTCCAGCTCCGGATCTACCTACAATCGAAACGAATTCTCCTTTACCAACAAAAAAACTTATATTAGAAAGAGCAACACAATTATCGGGGTAGATCTTAGTGACTTTATCAAAATAAATCATATTTTTATTAACGATTTTCTTTTTCTATAAACTTATCTAAATCGCCATCCAAAACCTTCTTTAAGTTTGAAGTTTTGACATTTGTTCGGTGGTCCTTCACTATTTGGTATGGCTGAAAAACATACGACCTTATCTGATTTCCCCATTTAGCTTGTTTAGTTTCTCTTCTCCCTTGGATTTCTTTCTCTCTTTTCTCCTCAAAGAGTTGATGAAGTTTTGCTCCCAAGACCATCAATGCTTTTTCCCTATTATCTCCCTGTGACCTCTCGGATTGAGAAACTACACTTATACCGGTGGGAAGGTGTATAATTCTTACTGCGCTTTCTCTTTTATTTACATATTGGCCTCCCGGTCCGGAAGCTTTAAAAGTTTCGATCTTTAAATCTTCTTTCTTTACATCAATTTTACTTTCTTCAATTTTGGGTAAAACCTCTACCTTAGCAAAAGAGGTGTGCCGAAGGGCTTTAGCTGAAAAAGGTGAGATTCTTACTAGTCGATGAACTCCACTCTCTCCTTTCAGTATTCCATAGACTCCTTTTGAAATATCTTTTCTTTGTAATTTTTCTACTTCTAAAGTAACAGACTTTATCCCTCCTTCGCCCTCTATTCTCGAAATCTCTTTTATCTGAAAACCTTTCTTTAAAAGATATCTTTGATACATCCGAAGGAGTATTGTTGCCCAGTCTTGAGCATCTTTCCCTCCGGTCCCGGCATAAATCGATAAGATTACATCTTTTCCGTCATAATGTTCTTCCATACAAGATTATAGATTAACAAATTTTTTCTTTTTTTTCAATAAGTGTCTTTTAATTAAAGAAAAAATTAAGCTAAAGATCGGATTTGTCCCGAAAATCTCCGAACGATAGTCAGGTTACCTGCCCCGCCTGCCAGCGCCTGAATCTAAGCCGCCTCTCGGATTTGAACCGAGGACCTTTCCCTTACGAAGGGATTGCTCTTCCGCTGAGCTAAGGCGGCGCGACTTCTGGCAGGCAGGCGAGAGGGCTGCTCTGGCAAAATATGTGATGTTACTCTAAAAAATTTATAATTCAAATCTTTGGCCATATTCAGGAATAATAGCTTCTATTCCTAACTTATCTTTTATTAGTTGGGCAAAGCTCTGAGCTGGCTTCTCTTCTCCTTGGACAACGAAGACTTTTTTAACAATGTTTTTCCGTAAATTCAATGCTCCACTCTTTATGCGGTATAGCCAGGAAAATAAAGTATTTCTATCAGCGTGAGCAGAATAACCTTGAATTTGGGCTATTTTTGCCCTGACAGGAATAATATCTTTGAATATTTTAATTGTTTGTTTGCCATCTTGAATTTTTCTCCCTCTCGTACCTTGTGCCTGATAACAAATTAAAAGAAGACAGTTTTTAGTGTCGGGTAAATATTTTTTTTCATGGTACAGAATTCTTCCTCCCTCTGACATCCCTGAACCAGCAATGACAATTTTGGGAGAAGGAACATTCTCAATAGCCCGAGATTCTTTGGCACTTTTCACAAAGGTTAAATTGGGAAAGTTAAAAATATCATCTCCTGATTTTAGAATATAGACAGCTTCTTTATTATAATATTTTTGATATTTTTTATAGATTTTTATTGCTCTTATTGCCATCGGGCTATCTATAAAGATTGGCACTTTTGGAATTCTCCGATTCTCTACTAACTCATTTAATTCATATAAAATTTCTTGTGTCCTCTCAATAGCAAAAGTAGGAATCATTAACACCCCTTTATTCTTTATAGTATTCTCTATTGTATCTTCAAGGAGGTTTTTTCTTTGGAGGAAATCTTGATGAATTTTATCTCCGTAAGCCGATTCAATTAAAATATAATCACCTGAACCAGGAAAATCGGTCGGTCTTAAAAGTGGGGTTGGTGGATTTCCTAGGTCCCCCGAGAAAACAATTTTAATAATATCCTTTTTTCTTTGCTTGGGTTTTAAATATATTTCTATAATTGCTGAACCAAGAATATGACCAGCGTCCAGAAATCTAAAAGAAATTTCTGGAAAGGATTCAATTTTTCTGTAATATTCAACTGGCTCAAAAAGATTAAGAGTTCTTTTTAGGTCTTTATGAGAGAACAATTGATTATCGTTCTTTTTTGTTTGAGAAAATTGAGAAATAATCTCTAATTCGTCTTCTAAAATTAGCTCTGTCAAATTCAATGTAGGGGGAGTTGCAAATATTTTTCCGCTAAAACCTTCTTTTACTAATTTGGGCAAACGGCCAGTATGATCGAGGTGAGCATGGGTAGCAATTATGGCATCTATCTCTCGAGGTTCATAAGGAAATGGTTCTTGATTTTTTGTTTTCAAGATAGGGTCTTGGAAGAGTCCACAGTCAATCAAAATTTTTCTTTTACCGATCTCCAAAAGATAATTTGCTCCGGTAACTGTTTTTGTTCCGCCAAAGAAAGAAATCCGCATAAAGATATGATATTCAGTCTAACAATTTTAAAAAAATTATCAATATCTCTCTAGGCCCTTGACAAAATCATTCAAATAAATAAAATAGGAAAAAATATGCTAAATTTTCTAACGACTAAAAAGAGGTTTAAACATAAATATAAAAAATTGGAAAATAAAATACCCCTTCGGGGGTGTTTTTTAAAGGTCGAAATCTCCACTCCCCTTTTCCGGGGGAGTGTTTTCAAAAAAATGAGAGAATTATGAAGAAAAATCTTGTTAAAATAGCTAGGCTTGAGAGTTTTGTCCTAAATTCTATGAGAATCTACCTTAAAAAACAAGAATTTATAGAGCTCATACCGCCAAAAATCGTCAGAGCCTCCGGCGCCTGTGAAAATATTGATACTCTATTTGAAGTCGGGGTTAATAAAAAATTTCAATGGTTTAAAGAAAAAGGAAGGTTTTTAAACGCTTACCTTTCTCAAACTGCCCAGCTTTATCTTGAAGCATTTACCCCTTTCCTTGACAAGGTCTACTCCATTGGCCCTAGTTTTCGTGCCGAAGCGGGCAATGATAATCGTCACCTTACTGAATTTACAATGGTCGAAATCGAATTTAAAGGTGGCTTTCAAGAACTATTGAAATATATCGAGGAAATAATTTGGAGCATCTGCCAAGATATCTTAGGCTTGTCCCAAAAATCAAGGAGGGCTATGGGAATCAAAAAAAGTGATATCTCAAGCTTAAAGAAGATAAAAATTCCCTTCCCGAAAATTGCCTACAAACAGGCTATTGAAATTTTGAAATTAAACTTTGGAGAAGATATTTCTTCTGATAATGAACGGAAATTGACAAAGCAATTTAACAATCAACCTATCTTTATTACCCATTTTCCCAATCCTATCTGGAAGTATAAAAAAAGAATTAAGGTAGAAAAATTCTTTAATATGAGTCCTAACCCTTTTAATCCAGCCTATATTCTTTCGGCAGATTTAATCTTGCCTTATGGAGGAGAGGCTGTCGGTGCCGCTCAAAGAGTCCACAAACTCCAAACCATTATCTTAAGATTGACAAAATCTCAAATGTTTCAAAGACTAAAAAAGAAAGGGGGAAGCATCGAGGATTTTAAATGGTATTTAGAAAAAATAAAAGAAAAGATAGTTCCTCATGCTGGTTGTGGATTTGGGGTGGCCAGGATTATTAAATTTATCAAGAGAGAAGAAAATATCAAAAATTGCGTAACCTTTCTCTCTAATCAAGAAATTCTCATCTAGTTGACCTTATTAGAAAGCCTCGCTCCTTGGAGCAGTTAGGCTGTAATATAAATTCCTTATTTTCAGAAGAGGCAAAACTCTAGACCAATCGTCTTTCTAATGGGGTTGACTTTTAATCAAAAATAAGGTAGAATTTTCCTGCTGGGAAGTAGATAAAGCAGTCGCCCCATGAGATATTTTTAAATTATCTCACGGGGAGGAAAGTCCGAACACCCTCCGACTTTACGTCGGAGAAGTAAGTAGTGGATAACATCCACCGACCTTCGTCGGTCGAAGCCGACTTCGGTCGGCGAAGTCCGATCGCAAGATTAGGGAAAGTGCCACAGAGACAATACTATCCCGCCTCCAGACGGAAGCGGGGAAAAGGTGAAAAGTCTCGCCTCAGGCGAGTCGGCTCCAAGGAATTGGAGACCGTGGTAAACCCTACTTGGTGCAACCCCGTTAGATAAGAATTCATCTAACGGGGGCATGAGTCCGATGGTAACATCGGACCTAGACAAATGACTGCACTTCACTCGCTTCGCTCGTTCAGTGTAAACTGACCAAACATTTAGCTCGGGAATTTATCCTGAGACGAGACGGAGTCGAGTCGAAGGACAGAATTCGGCTTATTGTCTACTTACCAGCTTTTTTTAAAAAAACCGCCAAGAGCGGTTTTTTATTAGATTAAAAAGGAGGTTATTTTATAATTTTTGCCACTTTCTCTCCATACTCTCTTAAGATTTTATTTTCCGGAGAATCCGGATGAAGTTCAATTAAATTATCTTCTAAAATTACTCTCCCTTCACTTTTTTTAAAAGGTGAAGGGTATTTTTTTTCTTTTCTTTTAATTTGAATCTCCTTTAGTTTTTTTTCCAGGAAATCTCCAAAAGAGCCGGATAGTTTCTTTTCAAGAAACATTGCCAATTTTGAAGATTTTTCTATCTCAAAGGGTGGCTGGCGGGTTAATCCTACAAAAATAATATAATCTTTCATCCACTCATTAGCTTTTCTAAATCTTTCAAAAACATTATCTCTGTTTAAAATTGGTAATAAATGTAAGTAAGTATAAGCATTATAAAGACTCGGGTATCTCACTTCAAGAGAGTCCTCTGTTAAATAATGATTAAGACAAATTTTCTGAGCTTCTCGGCCAGGTTTTCTGCGTTCCCCCATTAAATCGAGCAAGATAGTTAAAAAAAAGCGGACAGTAAAAATCCTTCCCTTTTTGGCAACAACTAGAAGATCAATATCGGAATTTTCGGTCGAGTTTAAAATAGCCAATGAGCCACTAACAAAAATTCCTTTTAGAAAAGGAGCGCGATTAATTTTTTTAGCAATCTTGGCTAACTTTTTAAAATTCTCTTTTGAAATTAATTCCCTCCTTTTTCTTTCCTCTATCAAAAATTCTCTCCCTTTTAAAAACCAAAAGCCATCTTTATTTCCAAGATAATTCTGGAGATTTAAAAGACAATTTTTAAAATTTAAAAAAGAAACCTCCATCATGTTAGGAACAGTCTGGAGGTTTTCAAAGATTTCTTTTGTCTTTAGAGGATAAGAGAGGGTATCAAAATAAATAATGGTTTTTAAAATAGATTTTTCAAGTTCATTCATTACTATGGGACTTATTAACTTAAGTACTTGTAGTCTTAGTAACTACTCTATCTACTCGTATTTGACCTGAATAAAGACCCTATTTTCTTTCTGGGGAATTTTATTTACCCAGAAAGGCCAGAGTTTTAATTCTGCTCTTTCTATTTTTCCTTTCATATCTTCTTTAATATATTTTTCGAAACTTTGTTCGTCCTCACCTAAAATCGCTTTTTTTACATCGTCTGCCGTCACTTTCCAGGCAACTTTTTCTTTTCCGGTAAATTTGATTTCCATTTCGCATATCTCTTCTCCAACATTAGTACATTTTTCTATCTTACTTTCTACGACCTCGTAATTTACTTCCAATGATGATACCACTTCTTCAAACTCAATTCCTTCTTTCACCCTATCCAAAATTATATTAGCAATTATCTTCTGAACGTCTTCCTCGTTAAATTTTAAGAGATGTGTTGAAACTTTCGCTTTTCCTTTAAAGGTTTTCCCTATCTCCCCTACTTTCTTATCAAAGGAAATTTTCTCCTTGGTTATAACAGCTGAATCTTTTAAAAATTGTAAACTTGGAGGAATTTCTTTTAAAATGTCATTTTTTACTTCCCCAGCCAAGTTTTCTTGGAGCCGTTGCATCTCTTGGGTGGCTTTTACAACATCTTCTTTAGCCACTACCTTTGCTTCTCCGATAAATCCGCCTTTCATAGCTTCTTTAGATTTTCCATAAACCTTTTCAAAAAAGGCAGTGCCCTTAAGACCGGGGAGGGTGAATTTAGTTGGGCCAATATTATATTCTTCTCCTGCTTCATCTGCTACCACTTTAATTTCTACCTTGCCTGGATTGTCTTTACTTCCGGCAGGAACAGAAACCCAATCAGAACCTTGCGGTTGTCGGAAAATTTTACCATCAGAAGTTTGAAAACGAGTATTAGGAACAAAATTATGAGGACTATTATCTTCATTATAAACGGTAATTTTTCCTGTGGCTTTATCTACTCTCTTCTCGCTTCCTGTAGAGAGGAAACTCTTCTCTACTTCTTTATCTTTTATCAATAGAGTTCCAGGTAATAATTTCCCTTTAAGATCGATTTCCGTCCCCTTTTTTAATGTAAATTGACTGGCAAACTCTATCTCCTCGGAAACAGGAACAAGAGTAATCTCAGCTTTAGGCAGATAGTAAAAACAAAAAATAATTCCTCCTATCAGGGAG
>PFRL01000049.1:0-2787 GCA_002788555.1 Parcubacteria group bacterium CG_4_9_14_0_2_um_filter_35_11
GCAATTGTTAGTTGTCAGTTGTCAGTTGTTATGGCGCCGCCTACCGGATTTGAACCGGTGTGCCCAGATTGAGAATCTGGTATCCTAGGCCACTAGATGAAGGCGGCTTCTACATTTAATTAATCGCGCTCGTTTTTCTAATCGCAAAGCGAGGAACTGCTAACCAAATTCACGCCCTTAAAAATTCCGATTGGAATTTTGGAGGTCACTATTTATATTATTTTTTACCTTTTTCTAAATAATTTTACAAGCAAAATCCCAGAAAAAAATCCAATAATATGAGCCCCGGTAGCTACTCCTTCTTCGGGTAATAAAAATTGAAAAAGTAACCAAATCAAAAGAAAAACTATAGCAGGAATACTAACAGTAGTTAAGAAAAACCCTAAAGGGACCAAAGTCCGAACTTTGTTTTTCGGGAAGAGTAAAAGATAGCCTCCCAGGACTCCGGAAATTGCTCCAGAGGCACCTACTACTGGAGTCAACTTATCATAAGTTAAAAAACAATACAAAACTCCAGCCAAAAATCCAGACAAGATATAAAGAAAAAGGAACCTGATTTTTCCTATGGTTGTTTCTAAGTTATCTCCAAAAATCCATAAAAACCACATATTACCAATTAAGTGAAGAAATCCTCCATGTAAGAACATAGAGGTAAAAATGGTTTCTAATCTTTTTCCCTGGAGGATATTGTTAGGAATTAATCCAAATTTTTGAGTGATAAATTCAAGATTAGCTAAAGTAAAGAGAAAAATTAAGGTATTAAAAAAAATTAAGCCAATTGTAATAATTGGCATCCGCCCAGACTTGTGCGATTCATCATAAAGAGGAAACATGTTAGAAATTGTTAGCGACCCCGTGAGATAATTTCATATCTCATGGAGGAGCGTTACTATTTCTTACACCCTGCACCAATTTTGCCAGAGAATTAGTTATATTAATAACCAAACGTTGTAAGAGCAATATTATACTCGGGCGGCACACGGGAGGTGAATAACCTCAAGTCCCGATGTAACATCGGGACTACACTACCCGCCCCGTTAGATTTTTATTATCTAACGGGGTGAATTAGAGTGTGCCGCAGAATAGTTGTTCTGCAAAATTGGTGCAGGGTAGAGGTTTTGTTACCGCTCAGACTTCATTTTTGGGGTTTGTCTTCGCGGACAAAACGCTCTATTTATTGATTTCTCTTATTGCTTTTTGGAGTTGAGGGTCTTTTCCTATTTTTATATCCTCTGTCGCAGCAGGCCATCACTCCGCTTAGCTAACGCCGCTCTCTAAAACCCTTCGGTTTTAGTATTTCCGCTACAGGGAAACTCCAAGTTTCCCCGACCCCTTTCCGAGAGGATATAAAATTGATAATTGTTGGTAATTCTCTTATTCATTTATTTCTCTTATCGCTCTTTTTAATTGAGGATCTCTCCCTGCCTTTATATCCTCTTCTGTCATTTTCACTTTTATATCTGGTGTAATGCCGTTACCTTCTATCGATTTACCAGAAGGCAGTAGCCAACGGGCAACGGTTAATTTCAAACTCGAGCTATCTTGAAGAGAGATAAATTCTTGAACAGTTCCTTTGCCAAAAGTTTTTTCTCCAATTAAGATGGTTTTCTCATTTTGTTCAGCCAATGCCCCTGCCAATATTTCTGATGCCGAAGCTGAACCTTCATTAATTAAAACGATAATTTTGAAATTAGCAAAAACTCCCGGGCCCTTTGAGGTGACATCTTCTGACTTTCCTTTACCAAGATCTTCCTTCACAATTATTTTTCCTTCTTTAATGAAAAAATTAGCAATATCAGTAGCCACTGAAAGATATCCTCCGGGATTGTTCCGAAGGTCAAGGATGATTTTTTTAACTCCTTTATTTAAAATATCCTGAGTTATTTTTTTAAATTTTGAAGGTGCATCTTCATAAAAATTGTAAAGTTGAATATAAGCTACGTTATTATCAATAATTTTAAAATCGAGAGTGGGAATCTCAATTTTTGCTCTTTTAATAGTCACTATCCAGATTTTTTCACCTCGCTTTACCTTTAATTTTACTTCTATTCCGGTTTTGCCCCTAATTTTCATTACCGCCTGAGTCAAATTCATATCTTGAGTAGAACTACCATCTATTTCTAAAACTTTATCACCGGGTAAAAGGCCGGCTTTTTCTGCCGGACTTCCTTTTAGCGGAGAAATGATAGTGAGTGTCTCATCTCTAATTCCGATTTCTGCTCCAATGCCTTCATAAGTTCCGGTAAGATTTTCTTCAAATTCAGCTGTTTCTTCTGGACTAAGAAAATCTGAATAAGGATCCTTTAAACTATCTACCAGTCCTTGGATTGCTCCATAGAGCATATCTTGACGCATCTTCTCAGAATAATTATAAAATTTCGTCTCAATCTCTCCCCAGGCTTGATAAAACGGACTAAAATCAACGCCTTGGGGCTTTATAATTTCATTTCCTTGGAAATAATAACCACCCAGGAAAAACCCAATAGCAAAAATGGAGAGTAAAAGGAGAATATTTTTAAAATCAATTTTCATATACCAAGACTAACTTACAACTTACAACTTACAACTTACAACTTACAACTTAAAAAATTTATTTATCGCCTGAGATGTTTTTATTAATCGTTAGTTTTTGGTTGCAAGTTGTCTGTAGTGGGTTGCTCTTCAAAAATATTTTGACATTTCGCTTTGATTTCCGAAAAATCTCCTACTTTTGGTAAGAGAATATAGGCTCCACTAGTAGTGTGCGTAGAGTAGAGGTAATTGGAGGTATCAAAAACCACTTGTTTC
>PFRL01000049.1:2807-4107 GCA_002788555.1 Parcubacteria group bacterium CG_4_9_14_0_2_um_filter_35_11
TGAAACTAATTGAGTTAGTTCTTGAATTTGAGACAAAGGAATGTCAGTTTTAAAATGGTATTCCAAGCTATTTAAAATACTCCAAATTTTATCGGGGCGAGCCAAAATTCCCAAAGAGAAAACTTTGTCTTTTATCGCTAAAATTGCTTTTTGTTGACGCCTCATTCTGCCAAAATCAGAATCAATGGCTCGGGAACCAACATAAGCCAAGACTTCTCTGCCCGAAAGATAATTTTCCCCAGGGTGAATTTTTACCCAGTCATTATAAAATTGAACGGTAAAGTATCTATCTTCATATATTTTAATCCCACCCAAGGTATCGACTATTTCTCTTAAAGCTTCGACATCTACCACTACCACAAAATCAATATCAAGGCCGCTAACCTCTTTTACTACTTCTTTGGCTAATTTTAAACCGCCGTCTGGCGGATTATTGCTTTTACCAGCCGAATAGGCAAAATTTATCCTTTGTTGTCCGTAGTTTGGAATGTCCACCCAAAGATCCCTGGGTATAGAAAAAAGAGCGGCCTCACCAGTTTCTTTCTTATAAGACAATATCATTATACTATCTGTAAGGATACCACCGCTTTTTGCTTTATCTCCCCTGTTTCCTAAAATTAGAATATCCCACCTCTCGTCTCTGGCAGGCGAGAAAAGAGATTCTCCTGTGCTTATAATAGAAAAACTTTTCACTCCTTTAAGGAAAATCACTCCGAAAACAACTACAATAATTAAAAATAAAAATAAAAAAATTTTCAATCCTTTGCTCATAAAATTTAAATTAAATAATCAATGCGAGGAAAGTGCTTTCTGGGGCGCTTAAAGTTGCGAACGGGCATAGAACTAAACTGTCCTCTACAGTCTATGCTTATATCCTATCTTTTTAAAACTATCCTCCAATTGTATTTTAAGCTCTTTATGTCCTTTACCGCCTTTTAAGAACATTTCACGACGCTTAGCGTCGCGCTGACTTATATAACATTCATAATAAATTAAGTCTAATGGTCGCCTATTTTTAGTTGCTGATACATATCCCCTCTCATGCCTTTCTATTCTTTTTCTCAAATCAGGTGTTGAACCAATATATAATCTTTTATCTTTATCACTCTTAAGGATATAAACATAATACATATTTTAATTGCACGCTTAGCGTGGTGGCACGCTTAGCGTGCCAGAAATAACGCTTAGCGTGGTGGCACGCTTAGCGTGCCAAGAAACAACGCTTAGCGTGGTGGCACGCTTAGCGTGCCAGAAACAACGCTTAGCGTGGTGGCACGCTTAGCGTGCCAGAAACAACGCT
>PFRL01000024.1 GCA_002788555.1 Parcubacteria group bacterium CG_4_9_14_0_2_um_filter_35_11
CACCGAATTTCCAAACCAAACGCTAAAATTAGAATCATTGTTCCTTACTACAACTGCTATGGCGCTTATAACGATATTACCCACCTTCATTACTTTAACGAATATTCTTTTGAGCCGTTTTACAAAAAAAGCACGAGGGGTAATTATTTTATCAACGAAAAATTTGAACTGATTAACCTTTCCCTCATACCAACAAGATTGGGAAAGTTTTTCTTTTTTGATTTTATTAGAAAACCATTAGGTAAGGTACTGGGACAAATTATTCAAACAATTGATATTACCTTAAGAGTGGTTAAATAGATCTTCTAATGCATTTTTAACCCTGCCGGCATGTTTTTCCCACGAATATTTTTTCGCAACCCCATAAGCTTCTTGGCCCATTCTGATCGCTTTTTCCTCATTGTTTATTAACAGATTTAGCTTGGCAACAAATGAATTTAAGTCTCCTTCCGGCAAGAAGTATCCTTGTTTACCATTAACAAATAACTCGGTTACTCCGGAACCATTTGGAACAATAAATGGACAACCGCAACCGGCTGCCTCCAAGGCAAACATGCCAAAAGCCTCAACGATTGGATGAACCAAAACTCTGGCTTTAGATAAAAGCTTCATCTTTTCTTCTTCACTAACCCTGCCGACAATTTTTAATCTTTCAAGAACCCCTTTTTCTTTAGCATATCTGATAAAATCTTTTTTAAGTTCTTCATGCGCCCAATTCCCCGCTATTACCCATTTTATTTCTTTATTTTCGATTCTAGATAAAATATCAATAATAAATTTCGGGTTTTTACCGACATCCCACTTTGTCAACGAAATAATACTATTTCGGCCGCTTTCAGCAATTTTGCTTAACGGATAACAGCCGGGGTAAATTCGGTATATTTTCGTCTTGGGAGAAAAATCGTGAATCGTTTTTTCGTGCAATCCCGAACAGACCATTGCCCCCGACGATTCCCTTAATATTTTTTGGTCGAGTTTCTTGCCCAAAGGAATCAATAACGGGAAAAAAGCCGCAAGCAAACTCTTAGAATAAACCTTTGGGAGAATATATGAAATAGGATCATAAACAAAGGCTAAATACGGAATACCAACCTTCCTTTTTATCGCCATCGCGACAAAACAGGTGTAAGTTTCGTGACAAACAATAACAGAATATTGTTCTTTCTTTATGTACTTTTGAATATACAAAGAGTAGGTCAGATAAAGAAGGGAGAAAAATGAAAAAAAGGGAATTACAAAAGAAATCTTCTCAAAAAAGTTCATCTCATCGGAAATATATCTTACCGGTATATCCTTAGTATATTGATCAATCGGATATTTTATCCTTTTAAGAAGTATTAATTCCGCATTGAACCCTAGTTTATTTAAGTTTCTGACTTGCTCAATCGCAATAATTCCCACTCCGCCGATAGAAAACATCTGTCCAACCATAACCCCAATCTTTGTCATTAATTTTTTGTTTTATTAATTTTTGCTAATATAAACTGATATAAAGCTCCGTAAATATAAAAAGCAAAAGAAGTTGCGTATATCAGCCAACGGAAGAAGGAAATCACCATTGTGGCCACACCAAGAAAAAGATGTTTAATAAATTTTTCTCTTAATATTTGTGTTCTCCCTTCCCAAAAAACCCTTCTGACAAAATAACGGTAAGTTCTTCTTTCATCCGTAACCCGGTGATAAACGATTGCCTTGTTGCTTCGATGAATTTTAATCCCTGCTTCCTTTGCTAAAGAAAGCAACTCACTCTCTTCGCCGCTGGCCAAATTCCCCTTTTTCCTCCCCAGTCTTTCGTTAAAACGGAAATTAATTTTTTTAAACACTTCCTTTCTTACCGCTAAATTGCATCCGTAAATTTCTCTCGACACCGGACTTACCGCCAACATCGCATGCATTTCGAAAGGAAACCACAGGGGTATTTCGCCAAGGGGTAAAACAAGCCCGCCGATTATCTCTGCCCCGGTTCTGATAAATTCCTCAGTTAGATCATTAATGTAATTTGGATGGGCAACGGCACCATCATCCAAAAAACAAATTATTTCATTGTTTGCCTTCTTAACTCCCTCGTTCCTGGCATAAGATAGACCTTTGGTGCCATCAACAACAATCACTTCGCAAGCTTGTCCTTTTAAACTTTCGACTGTTTGAACATACGAATTTCTTGATCTGGCAATAACGACGCTAATTTTCGATTTTTTTATCATTTGAGTTTCTTATGAAAAAAAATTTTTCCATAATGTCGGCAAATCATGAATCAATAACCAAAAAAACAACCGAAATATTTGAAAATGAGCGGTAGAAAAAAATTCCGGCTCATTTATACAAAACTCCGTCTCGTACTTCCGACAATTATTAACCATCATTTTTATTTTCTTGCCTTTTTCACTCTCCAATAAGGCATCAAGATTGCAATCAACATCCCTCAAGTTTCCAAAACACCAATCTTCGGGACAGGCAGAACAAGGATAAACGTCCAGAGTAGGTGTAATAATTACCGAAAAATAGCCGGCCCTGCAGGGGAAAAACCTCTTTTGGTTAAACAAAATCCGGCTGACCTGATAGACAAAAAGATTCTTTGCATAATTAATATTTTTCAGTTGTTTGATAACAGAATTTCTTTGTTTTTTGTTTAAAACAAATTCATTTTTTTCAGAGGTTTTAAAAAATGCGCCGACAGCAATCGGTCGACAGGAAAAGTAATCTACAATGTCTTTAAACTCATCCCAAACCTTCTTTATTTCCAAATAGTTCGCAGGGGTGATATTGCAGCTTAAACTTATCTCATAGCCATCATCGTGCAGCTTTTTTATGGTTTGTTTTGTTGTCTTAAAACTTCCTTTTATTCCCCTGACTTTATCATGTGTAGAATTTATTCCGTCAATCGAAACACACATCGTGGTGTCGGAAAAAGAAACCATTTCTTTGGCTCTTTCAATCAATTTCTCAGAATTTAGACCGTTACTTTGTAGAAAAAACCTAATTCCTTTATGTTCTTTATTGATCATTTGTGCTATATCAATTAAGTCTTTTCTTAAAATTGGTTCTCCTCCTGTTAAAGAAATTGTATTAAGAAAATTTAATGATTTCGAAGTTTTTATCATCATTTCTATTTCAGATAATTTAAACTCCTTTTCTTTTAAAGAAGGATCAAGCAAATAACTTTTCCAGGCGCTACACTGGGTACATCTACTGTTACACTGATCCGTAACACTAAGACAAATTTGACAAATCCTGGATTGGCGATTGAAAAAAGATTTTAGATAATAAAAATAATTCCTAAAATACTTAAAGGGTTTCATATATTTCTTCTAATCTTACCAGATTCCTGCCTCTAAATTTAATAATTACCACCAACCCACTTAACAAGCTTAACAAAATCACTTTTCCCCACCCCTCTATATAAAACAGTTCTTAATCCTGTCCGCAAAGTTTTCCAAAGAAAATAGGGATGGTAAAAACGCGTCTGAGTGGAATCCGGTTTCCATCCTTTTGACAACAACCCGTTTTTAAACTCTGAAAAAAGTTGTTTTGTTCTTTCTGTGGTGAGAAAATCCGTTTCCATGGAAACAAAATTTTTTTCGTTCATCTTTGTCCAATCTTCCGTTACCAGCCATTCTTTTTTCTTTGCAAGATTATAAAAACCGGTGCTTGGCCAGGGAGTGGCAATATTTACCTCAATAATTGAAGAGCTTAACTGCTGGCTGAAATCAATAGTTTGTTTAACTTGTTCTTCGTTTTCTCCAGGGATTCCGACCATAAACCAAGCGCCCGTGCCAATGCCTATTTTTTCCGTTTCAGCAATTACTTCCTTTGATCTTTTAAGATTAATCCCTTTTCTTAATATTTTATCAATCACTTCCTGTGAGCCGGATTCAATACCGAAACCAATAAAAACACAGCCGCTTTTTTTAAGAAACTTTAAAATTTCCTTGTCTGTCTGGTCTGTTCTTCCATTGCAGGAATAAGTCACTCTTAGCTTTCGTCTAATAATTTCTTGGGTAAATTTTTTCACCCAAAATTTAGGCCCAACCAATTCCGAATCGGAAAATGTAAAATGTTTGACACCGTATTTCTCTTTTAACCACTTCATTTCTTCAACTACCTTTTCCGGTTTTCTAATCCGATAAGGTGAAATTTTATCCAAGGCCGGCTTGCAGTTTGTGCAACAAAATGGGCAGCCGCGGCTGGCAATGATATCCCCGTAAGCTTTTTGCTTATCGGGATAC
>PFRL01000053.1 GCA_002788555.1 Parcubacteria group bacterium CG_4_9_14_0_2_um_filter_35_11
TCCTATCGAGAGCATAGAGAGCTTTAATTATTACGCTTCTTCAAAACCAGCTGACACAACTTTAAGGGTTCAATTTTCCCAAACTGGAAATCCTGGTGATTGGCGGGATTCTTCTGGTAATCCTGGCGGATGGGACATCCTAAATGAAGGTTTCCATTCAATTGGCTTATCGGGTCTCGGTTGGTTTGGAAATAATTTCTATTACAAAATGGAATTTTATTCTAATCCTCACAGAGATGCAACACCGGTTCTGGATGAAATAAGTGTTTCCTTTATAATGCCCTATCCTATTGAAGCTTGTCTTTCAGCAAATCCTATTAGGACTATAACCTGCGAATATAGAAAAGTAGCCTGTGAGGATGACGAAACTACAGTTTGTTCGATTTCTAAAGATACCAATGCTCATGTTGGAAGTGCTGACAAATATGGAAATGTTGGAGAACCTGGCTTTAAGGTCTGCTGTAAACTATCACTGTAGAACAACTAACAACAAACAACTGACAACAAACAACTGACAACAAACAACAATAAAGGTCATATTAATGTGATAATTAGAAATTATGAAGAATAAAAAAATAGTAGTTTTCGCGATAATAATTATTGGAGTCGTATTGGCTTTTTACCTTGTCTTCGCCTGGGGTCAAGAGCTCTGGCCATTTGCGAAAGGCTATCAAGTGGTTAGTTTGGCAAATGGGGCAGTTTATTATGGTCACTTAAGTTTTTTTCCTTCACCAAGAATGGTTGATGTTTGGCTCTTTCAGCAAACAACTCCCGAAAAAAAGGAAGAAACACCCCAGTTAAATCTTATTCCTTTTACTTCTTTATTTTTTGGTCCTAAAAATGTTTTATATTTAGAAAAAGAACAAATTATTTGGTGGGCTGATTTAGAAAAGGATAGTTCAATTGTAAAATTTATTGAAAGTCAGAAAGGAATACCTACGACATTACCACAAGAACAATCACCCCAACAACCCCAAAAGTAACAAACCCCCACACCAATCGAGGATATTCGAATTTGCTTTAGCAAATTCGTTTATAGGTAAACCTTTATAGGTTTACCCCAATCCTCAATTGGTGTGGGGGAAAGGTCGTAATAGTCGCAAGTCGTTAGTTGTAAATCATCAGTTTAAGTTGTGATATGCAAAAAAGTGCTAAAAACATAATTGCTATTATCGTTCTTATCATCCTTTTAATTTTATTAATTTATTTTGTTGTCGATTATAATAAAAAGCAGAGCAAAACAACGATTGAAACTAGCAAACCGCTTTTTGGCAATCTGAATCAGATAACTAATCCCTTAGAAAAAATTCCGGAAGGAGCCATTTCTATAAAAATTTCCAGGACTGGATTTGAACCAAAAGAGTTTACTGTCGATTCAAAGAAAGTAGTAAACCTTGCCTTAACAGGAATGGACGGAACTCACTCTTTAGTTTTTAAAGACAAAGTTTTAGAGAAAGTAAAGATTTATGTAGGAAGAGAAGAAACAAGAGGTATTTCTTTTACAGCCCCAAAAGTAGGAGATTACAGTTTTTATTGTGATATCCCAGGGCATAAAGAGGCAGAAGAAATAGGGACGATGCACGTAAAATAATAACAAGAAAAGGTCGAAAAATATAAAATTAAAATAATTAAATCATTGATATTAATATGAAATGTTCGAAAATTATTGGAATAAGCTTTTTTATTCTTTTAATTAGCGTATCCGCTTTTATTGGAATTAAGGCAACGGCTTGGGTGGAGGGAGTTTCTCACCCAGCCCACGAGATTTTTGGTGATAATACTGGATTAACCGAAGATGCAACTTTTCCAGATCTATATTATTACTTTGAGCAAAATTTAGAGGCTTTTGGTCAGGTTACTGCTGGAACGAAATTTTATGTGGGCGGTGCAGAATTTACAAGTGCGGGAATAGGTCAGACCGGCGCCTCAAATTTTGCCATTAAGACAAACAATACCGACAGATTAACAGTGACCTCTGATGGACTGGTTGGTATAGGAACAAGCACTCCAGCGGCAAATACAAGATTACATGTAACAGGAACAGCTTATGGAGTCAGAGGTGAGGGTACTAGTTGGGGTGGCTATTTTACAACCGCAACACAAAGTGGTAGGAGTTACGTTGGTTATGGTAACTACGGCCTTTATAGCTATGGCAATTCCTATGGAATTTATAGTTATGGCGGTACTGCTGGAGGATATTTCTATGACAGCGGTCGGACTAGTAATGCTTACCTTGCTTACGGAAATTACGGTATTTATTCAAGTCTTGGCACTATGAACTATTTTGCTGGGAGGATTGGTATCGGAACAACATCTCCCGCTTATAGATTTTCTTTACATGACGGAGGAACAGGAAACCAGGTAGGAATAGATATGCCTTCAAGCGGCCACATGGCTTTTTACACTGGGGGCCTGGAACGAATAAGGATAACTCCGGAAGGTAGAATTGGTGTTAATAAAATCGTTCCAAACACCGCCTTAGATGTGGAAGGAACTGTAACAGCAGCAGCTTTTGTAGGAGACGGTTCAGGATTAACAGGAATTGGTGCGGGAACTGGCGGAGTAATCAACATTGGCTCTACTACCATTGGCGCCGACAGTGATAGCGATGGCGTTGGCCAGATAGATTTTCAGACCAGGGGCACTACTCGAATGATGATTAAAAATGACGGAAAGATTGGCATTGTACCTGATCCTGCAAGACCATTCAATGACCCTACTCGGACTCTTTGTATAGGGAGGCAGACAACCTGTATTGATAATGGATACGATACAGCGGTTGGCTTGCCCGTATGGCCAACTAATTTAGATTTAAATACCTTTGCCTTTATTACAAATAATGTTGAGAGAATGAGAATAACTGCTGGGGGCAACATTGGTATTGGAACCAGTACTCCCAGCTCAAATACGAGGTTATATGTTGATGGAGGAACTGACCTGTTAACTGTGACCTATGGAATTAGAGGTTATGGCCTTACTGCTGGTGGGTATTTTGGAGATAGGGATGGTTCCGCCTATGCTTACCTCGGTTACGGTTCTTACGGAGTTTATAGTTATGGTCCGAGTTATGGAGTTTATGGTTCGGGTGGTAGTTACGGAGTCTATGGTTCTTCTAGTTCCTATGGAGTGCGTGGTGCAGGCGGCACCTATGGAGTTTATGGTTCAGGCACCTATGGAGTTTATGGCAGTGGTTCTACTTCAGGCGGCTATTTCAGAGATAGTACTAGTGCTAGGTATGCCTATGTAGCATATGAAAATTATGGAATTTATACTGATGGGACTGGATACTTTGCTGGCACTGTGACAATTGCTGAGCCAACCGCTCCCAGTCACGCTGCTACCAAAAATTATGTGGATAATACTGTAGCCACTGGACCGACAGCCAATGCTTTAGCTTGTAGTGCTGATGAGACTTGCGGGACAAATAATATCTCGGCGACAGGAAATATTTCGGCTACCGGGAATATAACGGTCAGTGGCTTAGGAACATTCAATGGCGCCGGAAACAACTATTTTGCTGGTAATGTAGGAATTGGAGTGGTCCCCAGTTATAAATTGCATGTTTCAGGTAATATTTATGCTGCGGGCAATATTGAATCTACAAATCTGGTTACGGCTGGTACAGGATTCCAGGTAGGAGCAAGTTATTTTGAGTCAGCAACAGGTTATATAGCAGGCAATTTAACAGTAACTGGTATCACCAGCCCTTGTGCTGATGTTGAGACAGATGCTTCCGGACAATTGATTTGTGGTACTGATGCGGTAGGTGTGACCGGTAGCGGCACAGTGGGGAAAATAGCCAAATGGACTAGTGGAACGAACTTGGGAGATTCAATTATGAGTGAAAGCGGAAGTAATCTTTTTGTAAGTGGTGGTATGCAACTTGATAGTGGGATAAGAATAAATTCTACAGGAGGAGCAGGCAAGCCAGTTTGCGATGCTACTATAAGAGGCACTCTTTGGTTTACGCAAGGAGGTGCTGGAGTAAAAGACCTTCTTGAAGTTTGCGCTAAAGACGCTACTGATACCTACGCCTGGAGAACGCTTTGGTAAGATTGTTAGTTTCTTAGTTGTAAGTTGTTAGTTGTTAGTTGTAAGTTGTAAGTTGTTAGTTTTTAGTTATAAGCTTATGTCCAAAACCTCAGCCCAAAGCTTAGTATTGGTGATATTTGTTATCACTGCTTTTGCTGCTATCACCGTAACCTTGGCTGCTTTAACAACCAAGGAAGTAGAAATTCGAGAAATTGAAGAAACGGCTTTTAAAGCCAGGTATACCTCTGACGCTGGCTATGAAAGAGCTCTTTATTATCTTAAAACCGTTTCCAGAGAATGGCCTACTTATCCTTACAGAAGGAGAATTACTATCAGGAGTCAACCTGCCAATAATAAAGACCTAATTAATTATCCTGTACCAATAATAATAAATACCGCGGAACTAATCCATCCAGCTGCAGGGAGTCCTAAGATGGAACTAGACTGTAAGGATGTCAGATTTACTGACTCTGATGGAATGGCTCTGATAGATTATTATTTAGAACCCCTAACTTGTGATTCTCCCACTACGAGGTTTTGGGTAAGGGTTCCCAAAATTCCTCAATCTCCGACCGAGAAGAAAATTTACATCTATTACGGAGGTGGTCCGACAGTAGATTCAGCCTCCAAGGAATCTGTTTGTCCTGGAGGAATTCATAATAATTTTTGTACTGAATTTTTTGATGATTTTTCAGGCGCAACTTTAGATTCAACGAAATGGAACTTCCAATTAGCTATGAGAGAATATTGTACTACTTCCTATGAAATAACAGCAGGAGGAGAACTTCATGTCCATTCCGAATCCCAAGATCCAAATCATACTGGGCCAGGAAGTTGCGGTTACTCTTTCTACACCGTAAATTCCATTAATGCCCAAGATTTTATTCTTCAAGCCAATGGTAGATATAATTCACTAGATTATGAGAGGGGTTTTGGTTCTGTGCTAGATTTATTAATCAATGACAACAATGCTGAAGTGTGGGGCATGGGGTATGTATTAAATGGCGATTATTATCTTGAATTTGCTGACCGAGTTAATAGTGCAACTACTTGGCGTCCTTCTCTAGGTGGTTTCCCCGATTTAGTTAATGCTGTTCATACTTGGCAATATATAAAATGGGGTAATGAAATTTATCTCACTTCGGAAGCACCTTCAAGTGGTGACTACGATTACAGCAACCTAACCATTGGTTCCCAATTAGATTTACCATTTAGGGTGACTTTTTATGCTAATGCTGGAGCTGTA
>PFRL01000041.1:0-622 GCA_002788555.1 Parcubacteria group bacterium CG_4_9_14_0_2_um_filter_35_11
ATTAAGCGTTCACGCGATGCTGATGCAAATAACAAGTGACATAATCTTTGAATTTTTATTGGGTTCTGCTCTAGCGGCTTCTTTCCTGGGCTATCTAACGATCAGCCCAGGTATTGTTCTATCTTGTCTAGTTGCAGTTCATTGTTGTTCAAGAATATCTAAGTCAATTGAGATGGCCAAAACCAAGCCTGATACAATTGAGGTCAGAGTTATTCAAGAAAGCCATGGAATGCCAATCCGATATGTTGAACATGAAGCGGAAGAACAGCACGCGGAAAGAAAAGTTAACTCTAATCTGAATGCAGAAGTCTTGACGGAACTTCACAGTCGAAGAATGAACACCTCCCTGGGAATTAAGAATCTGAACAATCAAGAACAAGAATCAGACGGGTCGAAGACAATGCAGAGCTTAAAGGCTCTTCAAGGGATGAGAGGTGAATAATCACCATCAGAATTCTATGGCTTGAAATCTTCCAAATAAAATCTATAGATATATGAAAAATCTTGAACTTTCATATATAATGGTGGCTGGAGGTATTTATATGGAAACACTACTGAATATAGAGAAAGCAGCAGAAATGACCGGTGTTTGTAAGGCAACCCTTAGGAGATGGGATAAGGA
>PFRL01000041.1:775-4101 GCA_002788555.1 Parcubacteria group bacterium CG_4_9_14_0_2_um_filter_35_11
ATAACTCATTCTTTAATAAAAGTTGGAAGGATCTCTAAAATTCTACAAGTTTTTTTATGGAGAATATTCAAAAAAGAGGAATTTCAAAGGAGATGAAAGATTCTTATCTTGATTATGCAATGTCGGTCATTGTCTCCCGAGCTCTTCCTGATGTTCGTGATGGATTAAAACCAGTTCACCGAAGAATTTTGTACACAATGTACGAAGAAAGACTTGGCCACGGGGCAAAGCTTAGAAAATCGGCAACAGTAGTGGGAACATGCCTGGGAAGATATCATCCTCACGGTGATGTTGCTGTGTATGATTCTTTGGCGAGGATGGCTCAGGATTTCTCTTTGCGCTACCCTTTAATTGAAGGCCAAGGAAATTTTGGCTCTATTGATGGAGACCCACCAGCTGCTATGAGATATACTGAATGTCGTCTTTCCAAAATAGGAGAAGAAATGCTAAACGATATTGAGAAAGAAACAGTTAATTTTGTTCCAAATTATGACGGAAGCCGAAAAGAACCAACAGTTTTGCCTTCTCCTTTGCCCCAGCTTCTTCTTAACGGCTCCTTGGGTATTGCCGTTGGTATGGCTACCAACATCCCTCCCCATAATCTTGCTGAAATATGTGAGGGATTAATTTATCTTTTAAAAAATGAAGAGGTATCGGTAAAAGACCTCTGTCAAATTATAAAAGGACCCGACTTTCCTACCGGTGGTCAGATTTTTGACCAAGATGCTATTTTAAAAACCTATGAAAGTGGTCGCGGAGCAATTTTAAATCAGGGTAAAGCCGAAATTGTTGAAAAAACAAAAGATATATTTGAGATTGTAATTTCCGAGATACCTTACGGAGTCCAAAAATCTTTGATGCTCCAAGAACTAGCTGACCTGGTAAAGAAAAAAAAGATAGAAGGAGTAAAGAATATTCGGGACGAATCAGATAGAGAAGGATTACGGATAGTAGTCGAACTTAAAAAAGACTCTCAACCTAAAAAAATTTTAAATCAATTGTTTCGTTGGACACAGCTTGAGAAGATATTTTATTTAAATATAGTAGCCCTAGAAAGAGGGCTTCAACCAAGGACATTATCTTTAAAAGAGTTAATGGAGGATTTTCTTTTGCATCGAAAAGAAGTAGTGAGAAAAAGAACAGAATTCGATTTTAGAAAAACGAGAGAGAGAATTCATATACTCTCCGGCCTTAAAAAAGCTCTTTTATATATTGATGAGGTAATTTCTATCATCAAAAAATCTAAAGACAGGACAGAGGCAAAAAGAAAGTTAATCTCGAGATTTAAATTTTCCGAAATCCAGACAGAGGTTATTCTTGAGACAAAACTTCAAGCTCTTTTACACTTTGAGCGAGAGAAGATAAAAAAGGAATTCGAGGAAAAAAAGAAATTGGCCAAGGAATTAAAAGCTATCCTCGAAAAAAAAGGAGGAATTGAAAAAGTTATTGAAAAAGAATTGGTCTTGCTCAAAGAAAAATACGGGGATAAAAGAATAACTGAAGTCGTGCCTCAAAAGCCAGGCGAATTCAAGGAAGAAGATTTAATTCCGGAGGAAGATAATATTCTTATTTTAACAGAAGGAGGTTATATAAAAAGATTATCACCTTCTTCATTTAAATCTCAAAAAAGGGGTGGAAAAGGAGTCTTGGGTTTGGCCTTAAGAGAGGAGGATAAAGTTGAGCACTTTTTATTTCTTAAAAGCCATGATGAAATTTTATTTTTTACTAACTTAGGAAGGGTTTTTAAAATAAAAGCTTACGAAATTCCAGAAGCAGAACGTCAGAGCTTTGGCAGAGGAATTTTAAATTTTTTAGAACTCTCACCGGGAGAAAGGATAAGCTCGGTGATTAATTTTAGAAGAAGAGAGGGAAAATATTTGATAATGGCAACTCGTCAAGGTATAATTAAAAAAACAAAAATTGATGATTTTGAGGTCGTTAGGCGCTCAGGCTTACGAGCAATCAACCTTCGTAAAGATGATGAATTGGCTTTTGTTAAAGAAAGTCAGGGGACCGACGAAATTTTAGTTGCTTGTGCTTCAGGAAAGGTGATAAGATTTAAAGAAAAAGAGCTTCGACCAATGGGGAGGAACGCTATAGGAGTTATCGGAGCAAGATTGAAAGGTGATGACATCGTAATTGGGATGGAAATTATTTTTAACAGAGGATTGAAAGTTAAGGAAAGAAAAGTATATTTATTGACTATCGGAGAAAAAGGATTAGCCAAAAGAACAGAAATTTCAAAGTTCAGATTGCAAAGAAGAGGTGGCAAAGGTATAATAGGAATGAAAGTTAGCAAAAAAACAGGAAAATTGGCCACTGCCCTTTTGAGCAAAGACGAAGAGAACCTTGTAGTTATCTCACAGTTAGGACAGACCATCAGGACAAAAATTAAGAGTACTCCTATCCTTGGAAGGGCATCCCAGGGCGTAAAGGTAATAAAGTTAGAACCACAAGACAAAGTGGTATCAGCGATTAACTTTTAATTTTTTA
Organism: Parcubacteria group bacterium CG_4_9_14_0_2_um_filter_35_11; assembly: GCA_002788555.1. Taxonomy (GTDB): domain Bacteria; phylum Patescibacteriota; class Minisyncoccia; order Minisyncoccales. The sequence goes on from PFRL01000041.1 coordinate 3,269, forward strand.
ATATGGTTGTTTTCCCTCCTGGTACAGGAGGATTCCTTAATCCGGCTGATATTGTTAAAAGTTTGGGGATTATCAAAGAAGGAATGAAAATCGCCGATTTTGGCTGTGGTCATGGGTATTTCTCCGTTCCTTTAGCAAGAAGAGTTGGAAATTATGGAAAAATCTATTCCATTGATGTTCTGCCCGAGTCCCTCGAGGCGGTGAGCTCTCGAATGAAAATTGAAGGGATAAAAAATATTAAAATTAAAAGAGGAAACCTTGAAAAGGAAGGAGGGAGTACCCTGGAGAACGAAAATTGTGATATTGTTTTTATAACCAACCTTTTATTCCAAACAGAAAACGACCAAAATGTCATTCGGGAAGCAAAAAGAATTTTGAAACCCGAAGGAAAGGTTGTCTTTATTGACTGGCGTCAGGATGCCCCAATTGGTCCGGTGGGAAAAAGAATAAACCCAGAAGAAGCGATTCAACTTTTCCAAAACGAGAATTTCGTTCTGGAAAGAAAATTCTTTACTGATAACTATCACTACGGATTAATATTTATAAAAAAGAGTTAATTATGTTTAAAAAACAATTCTTTATATCTATATTATCCCTTTCTCTATTAATTCCGACTATAGTATCAGCAGCAATAAAGATTCCCAATCCCTTAGAAGCTGAGACTATTCCAGAGATTATCGAAGCTATCGGCGACCTCATTTTCTATGTCGGCCTAGCCCTCGTTACCCTAATGATTCTTATCGGTGGAATAATGTTTATTACTGCTGCTGGAGATCCTCAAAAGGTCGCTACTGCCAATCGCCTCTTTTTCTGGACAGCTATTGGTGCTGCTG
>PFRL01000018.1 GCA_002788555.1 Parcubacteria group bacterium CG_4_9_14_0_2_um_filter_35_11
AGTCAAGATTAGAAATCTTATATTGGAAGGTAAGATAGTCTCCTCTTAGAGGGTCTCTCGGGTCTACTGGTTCTATCCGCAACAAAACCTCAGCCCCACCCGTAAGCACTGCCATTTTGAAAATAATAATACTGAAAATAATAACCAGTTGGATGGCAATCGCTATAATAAATTTTGTTTGCTTTGTTAACATAAAAATATTATTGATTTTGGCTAATCTCCTCTTTTTTAATAGCAGAAAGCATATAACGCCTCCCTTTTTCCATAAACCAGCCAACAACAAAGAGTAAAATCCCAGCACCAATAAAGAATATACTCTTATCTAAGAAAGCGAAAAACCAGTCAAAATATTTAACGAAAATTAGAATAGACATGAAGACTATACCAAGATTAATAAAGAAGTTTTTATTATTGAAGTAACCCAAAAAGATAATTCCAACTATTTCAGAAAAAAGCATAAGATTAAAAACCACTGCCCAGAAGATACCAAGACCGCTTAATTCATTGGATTCTGTAAACAAATTTTTATGCGGAAATACAAGGATAATGAGTGTCAATAAAAAGAGGAATGCAATCAAAAAAGTTATCTCTCTAAAAAGATTTATTTTAGTTCTAAAGAAATAAAACCACAATATAAGATTTAACAATAAATATATAGTGGTTAATATTAATAAGTAAGAGAAAAATGGTAAACTCTGAACATTAAAATTAAAATTCTTTAATCCAGACTCTGAAGAAAGGAGAAATAAGAAAAAAGTTAAAGGTACTAATCCTAATACAGAATAAATTTTATCCTCTATTTTGAGATTAAATTTTTTTCTTAAAGATTTAACTAAGAGATAAACTGTTAAACCACAGGTTAGAAACATTACCACAGCCATTGATATCAATAATGGATTACTTCCCCAGTGGTTCTGCCATTCAAAAAATTTAACTATAAATAAAGCGCCTACAAATAATAAACCTATTTTATTTAACCAACCCTCTTTTTTAAAATAACTCAAAAGGACTAACCCAAAGGCTTCGATTAAAACCAAAATATTAAAAATAATCGCCCATAAGATTCCGCTACCTGAAAGGTTAATATCTCTATAATATTCGTATCTCCATTGTTGCATCCGTTGTTGCAAAAACATTGTTTGCTCTGGAAGGAAAGCAATAATACTAAATAACACCACCAAAAACCCAATTACTAATGCCTCTGGCTTGAAAATAAGGTTTTTACTAAGAGCGTAAACCAATATTCCGACAATTGAAACAAGAAATACAAAAAGAGAAAAAGTAATCTCCCAAGAAGCAAAAAAAGAAGCCCCTTTTGTTATTTCTCCTAAAGTTCTAAGTCCAGATTTTGTTGAAAAAAGAAATAAGGTAGCAGTGACTGGGATGAGTCCTAAAATCAAATAAACTATCGAAACTCGTTTAAATTTCACTTTTTTCTCATGAACCCGACTGAGAAGATAAAATAAAATGGATATAAATAATAAGCCAACAAACAAAGCAGCACCTTTAATATCTTTTCCCTGGGCCCATTCTGCTGCCTGAGCACCCCACCACCCCACAAGTCCTATAAGACTCACGGCAAGAGTATAAATAACCTTAAAATAATAACCTATTCCCAGTCCAATTACAGAAACTAAAAGAAGAATAGTACGCAACGATAAAGGGTCACCTAAATCTTTATTGAAGGCCAAAATTGTTACGCCGAGAAAAAATACCGAGAATAAAAAGAAAAATTGGCTTACAGTGTCTTCTTTGGAAAGAGAAAATTGCAAATACCAATCTTTTTCTTTTATCACTTCAGCTTTTCGTCTTCTCCGAAGAAAACGCACAAAAAAGAAGATTACTCCTATTATAAGAATTGGCCAGATTAAAAAATTAAAAAATCCAAACATGTTTTATTAATAAAATTCTTTTAATTCTGGTGGCATGCGTTTTTTTACAAGCCAGCCAGCGATAAAAGTCACTATTGTAGCAGTAAGAAGTAAAAAGGAAGATGTTAATAAAAACGGATTATAACCAGTGAAGATTCCAAAGATACCAAAAGTGAGGATACCAAAAGGGTGCCCTACAATTGCAATTATTCCTACGGGAATAGCAAGATAAAATAGAGAGGAAGATTCCGCTGCAAATGCCATAACAATTGTCCCTATCATCCACAAAATAAAACCATCTGGCCAATTTCCTCTAGTATGAAACATTTGGGCAACAAGGAAAATGCCAGCACCGTAAATAATCGCACCCAGTAAAAGCAAGGCCTCGCCTGTCTTTTTATAATGCCATTTCTCTCTAAGAAACCAGCCCCCTGTATAAGAGGCTACCATCGCAATGACAATTATTGAAACTTTTACTGCCTTTGTCATCTCTTGCCAATTTGCGGCAATAAAAGAAAAAATTCCAACGCCAATAAGTATGACTCCAATTGTTACAATAATACGAATAACTCTTTTTTGCGTCTCCTCTTTTTCTTCTTTAGTCGTAATTTGATTAAAAGCGTCTTGAATTGCGTCAATTCCCAGCCCTTGACCGAGGAGTTCTTTATAGATTTCTTCTTTTGATTTTCCCTTATCAAGAGATGATTGTATATACTCTGTAATCTTTTGATCTTCCATAATGTTTATGGGTTTATTAATAAATTTTAACAAAAATATGAATAAAAAGCAATTTAAAAACTGTGCAATTTATACAAGAGTCTCAACCGACCTACAAGCCGAAAAAGAGTTTTCTTCCTGTGCTTCACAGGAAGAAAAAATCAGGTCTTTTGTAAATAGCCAGGATAACTGGCAAATCTATAAGGTTTATTCTGACGCTGGCTATACCGGAGCTAACACTAATCGCCCTGCCTTACAGGAATTACTTGAAGACGTAAAACAAAAGAAAATTGACCGACTTACTCGTTCACCTAAAGATTTTTATCAATTGATAGAATTTTTTGAGCAATATGGAGTCGATTTCATTTCTATTACCGAAAGATTTGATACTTCGACTCCGGCTGGTCGGCTTCTCCGGAACATTATGTTAACCTTTGCTCAATTTGAAAGGGAATTAACCTCTGAAAGAACAAAAGATAAACTGTTAGAGCGTGCCAAAAAGGGATTTTGGCACGGCGGCATAACGCCTTATGGATATAAAAGAGAAAATAAAAGATTGGTTATCAATAAAAAAGAGGCTGAAATTATCAGGTTGATTTTTGAAAAATATCTTGAAACTGGCTCTATAACTGAAGTTTATGATTTTCTAAAAGAGAAAAATATTAAAAACAGGCAGGGAAATCTTTTTCGCAAAGCGGCTATTGCTTTTCTTTTAAGAAATATTGTTTATGCTGGCAAGGTTAAACACATTGACAAAATTTATCAAGGAATCCACGAACCTATAATTTCAGAAGAAATCTTTGAAATGGCTCAAAAAATTCACAGAAAGAAATTAAAAAAGTTTAGAGTCTATAGAGATTTTCTTTTTGGCGGTTTGGTAAATTGTAAAGAATGTAATTTCAAAATGAGTCCCTGCTTTACCAATAAATATAATAAAGGAAAGTTAGAAAGATATTATTACTACCGATGCAATTCTACCCACCACAAAGATTGGCAATCTTGTCCTATAAAACAGGTTTCGGCTGACAGATTGGAAAATTATATTTTGGAAAATTTAAAAAGGATTTCTCTAGATAAAGATTACATTGAAAATCTTGTTTTCCGACTAAATCATGGCTCAAATATACGCCGCCGAACTGGTTACGAACTAACAAAGCCATGCTCCAAATTTTCGCCGGAAAAGATCTCCTCTACCCTAAAATCTTTCCTCTCTATACTCGCCCAAAAGAAAGGAATGGAAAGAAATCTTTTGGCCAAAAAATTCATTGAGAAAATAATCTATTCCAAAGAAAACATCAAAATTTCCCTGTTTTATTCGGAAAATTTAAAAAATTTTGCGGCTCAAAAAAGCCCCGTCCCGCCGAAGCGGGACGGGGCGTCCCGACGAAGTCGGGACTGGAAAAATCTAATTTCCGCTAAAAATAGTCAGTTCGAAGCGAACAATACAGCTGTCTCTTTTGGATAAAATCCGAACTTTTTTTCGCGAAAATCCGGACGCTGATTTCTGAAAATTTCGCTCGGG
>PFRL01000026.1 GCA_002788555.1 Parcubacteria group bacterium CG_4_9_14_0_2_um_filter_35_11
ACCAGAAAAATTGGCTGATATTTTAACAATGCGTAGTTTTGAAGTCAAAGAATTAACTAAAGTGGGAGATGATTTTGCTTTAAATATCGATGTTTTACCAAACAGAATTCCTGACTGTGCCTCTCATCTTGGAATTGCTCGAGAGATAGGAACAATTTTAAGTTTAAAGCTTCACTTGCCAGTTTATAATCTAAAAGAGGACAAAAAGAATGATATTAACGATATTCTAAAGATAGATGTTAAAGATAAAAATCTTTGCCCTCGCTATCTTGCTCGGGTTATTACCGATATTAAAGTTTCTTCGTCTCCAAAATGGTTGCAAAACCGATTAGTTACTTGTGGCTTACAACCAATCAACAATATTGTCGACACTACCAACTATGTAATGTTAGAGACAGGAGAGCCACTTCATGCTTTTGACTTAGGAAGGCTTACAAAAGATTCAAAAAAAATAGGCAGAATAATTGTAAGATTAGGAAAAAAAGGAGAAAAAATTACTACTATCGATGGTAAAACTTTTGATTTAACCCGTGAAGACTTGGTTATCGCCGATTCTAAAGATTCAGTTGCTCTGGCCGGAATAAAGGGGGGCAAAAAAGCCCAGGTAACTAATTCCACTGAGACTATAGTCTTGGAAGCGGCTAATTTTAACCAAGCGAATATCTACAGGACATCAAAAAGATTAAAACTTCAAACCGATGCTTCTCTACGCTTTTCTTCGGGTCTTGACCCTAATTTAGTCGAGGAAGGAATTCAAAGAGTTTCTGCTTTTATTCAAAAACTTACCAAAGGGAGAGTCTTAAAAGGGAAAATTGATTTTTATCCTAAGAAAATTTTTCCAAAGAAAATTAAATTAGACTTAAATTATTTAAAGAGTTTATTAGGAACTGAGATTTCTAAAGAGAAAGTGATTAAAATTCTGAAAGATTTGGGGTTTCAAATCATTTCCCCAAGAACCTCTCTAACGGCTTCTCAACTTCTGATTAAAGTCCCCACTTTTCGACAGGATATTATCATTCCCGAAGATTTAATAGAGGAGATAGGAAGAATATATGGGTATACAAAAATTAAAGAGAATATTCCTGTCTTACCTATTGTCATCCCGAAAGAAAACAGGGTATTGCACTGGGAAAACAAAATTAAAAAAATAATCCAAAGCCTGGGTTTTACCGAGGTCTATAATTATTCTTTTATTTCCGAAAAAGATGCTAAATTTTTCTCTAAACTCGCCGCTGATAAACTGAGAAAGCCAAATTTAGAATTATTAGAAATAGAAAACCCAACAAGTTCTAACACAAAATATCTCCGTCCTTCCCTAGTGGTCAATCTTTTGAAAGTAATCAAAAATAATCAAAAAAGATTTTCCAATATCAATATTTTTGAAATCGGAAAAACTTTTCAGTTAAATCTTAAAAGAGGCGATAGAAAAGAGGCCTTTGAGAAACGAATACTCGGAGGGGTAATTTTGGGCGGAAATGGATTTTACGAATTAAAAGGAAAAATTGAAGCCCTCCTTAAAAGCTTAGGGTTGACAAATACTTATTTTGATTCTTATCGAGCAGCGCCTCAAAAAATTATTTTTCCTTTTTGGCAAGAAGAAAATATTGCTGAGATAAAAATCAACGGCCAAGAAGTTGGGTTTTTAGGACAGATTTCTAATGAAGTTGTTAATTTTTATCAAATCGAAAATTCTGTTTATGCCTTCGAAATTGACTTTGAAAAACTTTTACAATTTGCTGTTGAAGAGCACGAATATGAATCCCCGTCTTTATACCCAGAAGCAATTCGAGATTTAGCGATTTTAGTTCCTCAAAAAACTTTAGCCGGAGAAGTAATTCAAAAAATCCATCTTATTGGAGGAGAACTTATCCGGGATGTTGAAATTTTTGATATTTTTGAGGGGCCTCCTTTACCCGAAGGGAAAAAGAACTTAGCTTTTCATGTAATTTATCAAGCCAGAGACAGGACTTTAAGCTCAAAAGAAGTAGATAAAATTCAAGAGAAAATCATTAACTTATTAGAAGAAAATCCTTCTTGGGAAGTAAGAAAATAATATATGACAAAGAATTCTCAAAAATCAAACTATACCGCTAAAGACATTTATGTCCTTGATGGCCTTGAGCCGGTTCGTCGGCGGCCAGCTATGTACATTGGTTCAACTAGTTCGGAAGGACTACACCATTTAATCTGGGAGTGTGTGGATAATAGTATCGACGAGGCGGTAATGGGTTATGCTAACGAGATTAAAATTTTCCTTTTGCCTCAAAATAGAATCGAGGTTTCAGATAATGGGAGAGGAATTCCTATAGAAAAACATCCTCAGACAAAAAAATCAGCCTTGGAAACCGTAATGACCTATCTTCATGCTGGAGCAAAATTTGGAGGAAAGGTCTACCGTGTTACCGGTGGACTCCATGGCGTAGGAGTTTCAGTAGTCTGCGCTCTCTCTTCTTGGATGAGGGCCGAGGTATGTCGCGATGGTAAAAAATATTATCAAGAATATTCTAAAGGAAAACCGACGGCTAAAGTTAAAGAAATTGGTAGATGCTCGGTTACGGGAACAAAGGTTACTTTTACCCCTGATCCGGAAATCTTTAAAAAAATTGAATTCTCTTGGAATAAAATTTTAGACCACCTCCGTGAACAAGCCTATCTTACGCCCGGGGTAAAGTTTAAAATAGAAGATAAAAGAAAAGAACCAATTAAAGATTACACATTTTATTTTGAAAAAGGGATTGAATCGTTCCTCTCATATTTGGCTGAAAACGAAAAATTAATCCAAGAAAAAAATTTCTATATTAAAAAAGAAACAGAGTTTACTTTACCAGTCGCTAAAAAAGATGAGGGTAATAAAATTTTAGTGGAAATCGCCTTTTGCTATACTGACAATATTGAATGCGAAGAATTATCTTTTGCTAACAATATCCATACCAAAGAAGGAGGAACACATCTTACCGGCTTTCGGGCGGCCTTAACAAGAGCACTCCAGAATTGGGGCAAGCAAAACAAAATTTTAAATGACAAAGAGAAAATAGAAGGAGAAGATATCAGAGAAGGGTTGATAGCCATTGTTTCTCTTAAAATTCCCAATCCTCAATTTGAAGGCCAAACAAAACGACGACTGGGGAATCCCGAGGCAAGGTCAGCTGTTGAAACAGTAGTTTCTGAAGTTTTGCCTGATCTTTTAGAAAAAAATCCAAGAGACGCCAGGGTTGTTATCCAAAAATGTCTTTTAGCGGCAAAGTCAAGAAAGGCAGCCAGAGCAGCCAAAGAGTCAGTCTTAAGAAAAGGAATAATGGAAGGACTGGCTTTGCCAGGAAAATTAGCCGATTGCTCTTCAAAAAAACCTGAAGAATCAGAATTGTTTATTGTCGAGGGAGAATCAGCCGGTGGTAGTTCAAAACAAGGTCGGGATAGACGTTTTCAGGCAATTTTACCTTTAAAAGGAAAAATTTTAAACGTAGAGAGAGTTCATTTAAACAGAGTTCTCTCTTCCAAAGAAATAAAATCTTTAATTATCGCTCTGGGGACAGCTATTGCCGAAGATTTTAATATCTCAAAATTAAGATATCACAAAAATGTGATAATGACTGATGCCGATACCGATGGTGCCCATATCCGAACACTTCTTTTGACACTCTTTTTCAGACATTTTCGAGCAGTAATTGAGAAAGGATATCTTTATATTGCTCAACCACCCCTTTACCGGCTTCAATCGGGTAAAGAGATTAAATATGCTTATACCGAAGAAGAAAATGGAAAGATTTTGAAAGATTTCAAAGGAAGGCCCGTTTCTATTCAGCGCTACAAGGGATTAGGAGAGATGAATCCTGAGCAACTTTGGGAGACAACAATGGATCCTCAGAGAAGGATTTTAAAACAAGTCACCATTC
>PFRL01000057.1 GCA_002788555.1 Parcubacteria group bacterium CG_4_9_14_0_2_um_filter_35_11
GTTTATAGAGGTTTTCAAGGTGGTTTCCTTGGACTTTTACATATTGAAATAATCTTAGAAAGGTTAAAAAGAGAATTTTTACTCTCTCTTTTTATTGCTAGACCCACTGTCTCTTATCAAATCGTTGACGACAGAAATAGAGAATACGCAATTTCTTCTGCTCAGGACTGGCCAGAATCCTCTTCAATCCAAAAAATAAAAGAGCCCTGGGCAAAAGTAGAGATTCTCAGTCCCCAAAAATATTTTAATAACATCTTTAAACTTTTCCAATTATTTAAAATAAATTTCATTTCTAGTAAAAGCTTTAGTAAAGAGAAATTAAAGATAGAATGCGAGATGCCGTTCAGAAAATTAATTGAAAATTTTTATGACAAACTTAAAAGCGTCTCAGAGGGATTTGTTTCAATGAGTTTTAAAATTGAAGATTACAGGTCCGCTGAACTGGTGAAAATTGACATTTTAATTGCCAAAAAGAAAGAGCCTTCTCTATCAAAAATTGTTGAGAAAAATGATGTCCAAAAAGAAGGCAGAAAGATTGTAGAGAAATTAAAAGAAATTTTCCCGAAGCAGCTTTTTCCAGTAGCTATTCAAGCGGCAGTCGGAGGAAAAATTATTGCCAGAGAAACCGTAAAAGCCTTACGAAAGGATGTAACTGCGCCTCTTTATGGCGGAGACATAACAAGGAAAATGAAATTACTTCAAAAACAAAAAAGAGGTAAAGAAAAATTGGAAGAAAAAGCAAAAATTGCCATCCCCACAGAAGTGATTATTAAATTATTGAAAGAATAATTTTTATTGACAATTCATAAATAAGCGATTAAAATATTTCTTTGTCTTATTTAGATAGAGAGATTTGCCAGCATAGCTCAATGGTAGAGCCCCGAAAATATTTGAACGAAGTGAAATTATATTTTCGAGGATCCCGTTAATTCAAAATCTTTTCACTAAGACACACCCTATAAAATATTCGTTCAAATATCACGGGGTCGCGAAAAATTTACAAAATCAAAGATTTTGAATTTTTCGGGACAACGGTTTTGCCTGCACGCCATCGCCTAAGCCGAGGTAGCTCAATAGCAGAGTCCCGTAAAATCGGCTTGCCGACGTAGCTCAGTGGTAGAGCAACTGTTTTGTCCCAGAAGTAGTAGCTTCGCAGAGCGAAGCTTACAACTTCGGGATCCCGTAGTTCTAAGTTGTGCCAGGGTAGCTCAGTTGGTAGAGCAACAGTTTTGTAAACTGTGGGTCAGGAGTCCGAGTCTCCTCCCTGGCTTATGCACAACAAGATACTACTGGGATAAACAGTAGGTCGTCAGTTCAAATCTGACCGTCGGCTCCGACCCATGACAAGCACGATTTGTACTGGGATAAACCCTATGTTTGGGGTTTCCCGAAACTGTCTGCGAACGAAGTGAGTCCCGAAAAATTCAAAATCTTTGATTTTGTCAATTTTTCGAGGATCCCGTAATGTCCAGACAACCTTGGACATTTTCGGGACAGTTACAGTTTCGCGATCCCGTTATCTCCGAACTAAGGACTTTATATTGTTGTGCATTAGTTCTATTCGCAGACAGACGGGATCTCGAAAATCTAGCCTCATTATCATTCGGAGATTTTCGGGACAAGTCCCTCTGCTGGCTAAGATTAAATATAGAGAAAGGGGTCGGGGAAACATAGTTTCTCCGTATAGGAAAATAGCGAAAGATAAAAGCGTTAGAAACCGTGGGTTTCTAAGGAGCGAGCTCGAAGCTCTTAGAGAGCGCCAGCCACAGCTGGAAGAGAGCGAGCGACAAAGGGTAGGTGGCGGAGTGGACAATCGCAGCAGTCTGTAAAACTGCCGGCCTTCTGGCCTTCGGGGGTTCGAATCCCTCCCTGCCCACCACGCTAAGCGTGGTGATCGGTCCGCTTAGCGGACCCACACTTCGTTCCACTCAGTGTAAACTTCTATCCATAAGACTAAATAAGAGAGTTTACATTGAGCGAAGCGAAATGCCCGAATAGCTCAGGTAGATAGAGCAGCCCCCACCATTATGCCAGGATAGTTCAGTGGTAGAACGCTTTCTTGGTAAGAAAGAGGTCGTGGGTTCAATTCCCACTCCTGGCTACAAAATGAAGGGGAAGTCGGCAGTGTCCCGAAGCCGTTCGTGATCGGGCGGGATCCTCGAAAATCTATCCCTATTTTGGTCGGAGATTTTCGGGACAAATCTGCCTTCGGGCTCTTAAATACTCCACTACGAATTTACGAATATTTACTAATATACGAATAAAAAATTAAGGTCCGCTAATTAGTATATTCGTATTAATTTGTAAATTTGTAGTAAGCCATATGCCAAAGAAAAAACGAAAATTAATTAAATTAAAGTGCGGAGTTTGTAAAAGAATTAATTATTACAAATACAAGAATCCTACTTCGGTAGAGAGAAAATTGGAATTGCGCAAATTCTGTAAACGGTGCAAAAAACACACTTTACATAAAGAGGCTAAGAAATAATTCCTTTTAGGAAGAGGGTGACAACGAAGTGCCAGAGGGAGAAACCATATGTTTCTCCCTCTATGGGAAGCCGAGAACCGAAGATGTGAGGCGACAAGAGGGGTTCCGTTAATTGGTAAGCCCGGTAGTAAAATAAAATTTTTACTACTGGGTAAACGGCTCGCCAAATTTTGGGTCCGTAGTTAAATGGTATAACAGCGGTCTCCAAAACCGCTATTGGGGGTTCGATTCCCTCCGGACCTGCAGAATAAATTTAGGTGGGTCTGCCACCCCTGCATTTTTAAAATATTACAAAAATATGATTAAAACAGAGAAAGAAAAATTACCTAATATTCCAAAACACGTCGCTCTTATCCCAGACGGGAATCGACGCTGGGCTAAAAAGAGAGGATTTCGAACCTGGATTGGGCACCAAGCCGGAGTAAAAGCCTTAGAAGAAACTCTTCAGAGGGTCCTGGATTTGAAAATCCCTTACTTTACTTTTTGGGGCGGTTCTTTTGACAACTTGACAACGCGTCCCAAGATTGAAGTTAACTTTTTAATAAAATTGTATACTGAACAATTTAAAAGGATTGTTAAAGATAAAAGAACCCATCAAAACAAAGTAAAAATTAATGTTCTGGGGCACTGGAAAGAAGTCCTTCCTCAAGAGGTGCAAAAAGTTATTAAAAGAGCAATTGAAACAACAAAAAATTATAATCAACACTTTTTAACTTTTTTATTACTTTATGACGGTCAAGATGAAATGATAGATTGTATCTCCCATATTTTAAAGAAAGCCAAAAATAAAGCTCAAAAAGTAACTAAAGAGATAATTAAGGAAAATCTCTGGACCAAGGACCTGCCTCCCGTGGACCTTGTTATTAGGACAGGTTGCGAAAACGATCCCCATATGTCATCTGGTTTCATGATGTGGGATACTGCCTATAGTCAATATTATTTTTCCAAGACTCTCTTTCCCGATTTTAGTCCAGAAGAGTTTGAAGAGATTATTAAAGATTACTCTCAAAGAGAAAGGAGAATGGGGAAATAAACCCCGTTAAAAATCTCTTCTCTTTCTCCTCTTATAGAAAATACTGTCATGAATTTTGACAGGTCCTAACGGGGTAAATATAATTTCTCTAAAAATGACTTTTCTTCAAACAGAAATCAAAAGATACAAAGAAGAATTCGATTCTCTCTTTTTAAGTTATATCCCCAAAAAACCCCTAACTTTGTGGCAGCCAGTTATCTACCATTTTAAAACCGGGGGGAAGCGTTGGCGCCCCTTTCTCATAAGAACGGTAGGAAAAATTTATAGAATTTCTAAAAGTATTTGCGAGCCATTAGAGGTTATTGTAGAACTCACTCATAATTGGACTCTTATTCACGACGACATCGAAGACGGAGATATTCTGCGGAGGGGTAAAGAAACTCTCTGGAAAAAATTTGGAAGTGATTATGGAATAAATTGT
>PFRL01000054.1 GCA_002788555.1 Parcubacteria group bacterium CG_4_9_14_0_2_um_filter_35_11
ATTTGAGAAGAAAGGGATTTGGAGAGATAAAAGAAGCGCGAGACATCTAACCCAACTTCCTTGATTAAGTCATTCAGTTCTATAATCTCGCCCTTTCTTTTGGAAAGTTTTTTACCGCTCTTTAACCTTACCATTTGAGAAATTAAAACCACAAACCCACCTTTGTATCCTAACATCTCCATCGCAGCTTGCATTCTTTTTATATGACCTTGGTGGTCGGCTCCCCAAATATCAATAATTTTTCCGTATCCTCGTTGAATTTTATCTTGATGGTAAGCAATGTCAGATAAAAAATAAGTTGGCTCGCCTGTTTTTCTTATTAAAACTTCGTCTTTAGTATCTCCAAATTCCGAGGTTTTTAACCACCAAGCACCTTCCTTTTTATAGAGTAAGTTCTTCTTTGAAAAATAATCAAAAACTTTTTTCACTTTGTCTTCTCGATATAAATTTTGCTCTGAACTCCAACGATCGAAGTTAATCTTTAACTTCTCTTTAATAAAATTCTGAATATTCGCTTGAATATTTTGAGCTAAAAAATATCCTGCCTCGCTTTCGCCCTTTAGTGTCTTTAAATGAGGTCTTAATTTTTGAAGCAGGGACTTAAGAGAGGGTGTTAAATAGGCTGTTCCTTTCCCCAGAGCTGTCTTTCCTAATTCTTGAATTTGGATGCTAACTTTGGCGTCGTTAATATAATATTCTCGAGTTACTTTATATCCTACTGTTTCAAGAATTGTGGCTAGGGTATCGCCAAAAAAAGCTCCTCGTCCGTTACCAATATGGAGGAGGCCAGTTGGGTTAGCCGAGATAAATTCTACATTGGCCTTTCCCCCTTTTCCTAAATTCAATTTTCCAAAATTCTCCTCTTTTTTAATAATCTCCCTAACTTGCTTTTGAAGATAACTTTCTTTAAGAAAGAAGTTAATAAAACCCGGTTTTTTGACTTCAGCCTTTTCAAACATATTAAGTTTTTGCTTTAAAATCTGGGATAAGATATTTTGGGCAATTTTTAAGGGGTCTTGTTTAATTTCTTTGGCTAACTCTAAGGGCAAATTGGTTGAGTAATCGCCGTATTCTTTCTTGGGAGAGTATTCTACCCTAATCTTTTGAGGTAATTTTTTGAAAAGAATTTTACTACTCTTTTTAAGGAGATTTTCTATTTTCTTTTTAGTCATATTATTTAAATATAACAAAATCTCCGCTTTTTAGAAATCAGGAGGTGGATAGATTCTTTTAAGGCCGGCCTTTTGGGCTAATTCTCGAGCCTTTGAATATTCTTCAGGGGTAATTCTCCTATCCAGGGGCGGAAAATCATTAGCTTTAAAATAAGGACGGTACTGGTCCATAATATTAACGAAGGTATTCTTTGAAATTTCTTTTGCTAAGAATTTCACTATTTCTTTGGTTCCGGCGATATTTTCTGGTAAGACAAGGTGTCGAACTAAAAGGCCTCTTTTGGCAATTCCATCTTTACCTATTATTAAATCCCCTACCTGACGATGCATTTCTTTTAAGGCTTTTTTAGCAATTTCCGGATAAGCTGGGGCGAAAGAATATTTTTTAGCCAGAACCTCGTCGCTATACTTAAAATCAGGCAGATAGATATCTACTATTCCTGCCAAAATCTTAAGGGTTTCAACCGAATCATAACCACTAGTGTTATAAACAAAGGGGAGTTTTAAACCTTTTTGAATAGCAATTAGAAGGGCTGATAAAATTTGGGGAGCTTGGGGAGTGGGAGTGACTAAATTAATATTGTGACAACCATAACTTTGAATTTTGAGCAGAATCTCGGCTAAGTCCTTGTCTTCTATCTCTTGTCCTATCCCCAATTGGGAGATTTCGTAATTTTGACAATAAATACAGCTCAAGTTACAACAGGTGAAAAATATCGTCCCTGAACCCTGACTACCAACTAAACACTCCTCCTCACCAAAATGAGAATGGTAGGAAGAGACCATTGCTTTTTTGCCAAGACGACAGAAACCTCTTTGGTCTTCTATACGATTGACCTGGCATTCTCTTGGACAAGTCCGACAGGATTCCATCCTTTCAAAGGCAATATTTTTGCGCCTTTTTAATTCTGAAATTGTAAAATTAAGATAAGAGGGATACATAAAATGGCGTTTTATCTTTTTATATTAAAAAACAGCCCTAAAAGGAAGCTGTAAAAAAAATAAGGGAAGAAAAATCTTTGTTCCAAGGAGATATCGGGAAGATAGAAGTTTTCATCATATTAAAGGTAACAGGAGAAGGGAGAAGAAAAAACAAATCAGAATCTCTTCCCAATATATTCCTCTTTGGAAAGATTGTCTTCCCTAAAAGGCTAAAGGAACCTTTTTAAAAATTATACCTTTTTCGGAAGATTTATCAACACTTCTTGGATTAGTTTCTGAGTAATCCTCGGGTCCATTTTGCCTTTTGTTTCTCTCATTACCTGACCTATTAAGAATTGGATGGCGTTCTTTTTTCCTCTCTTGTAATCCTCAATAGCTTTTGGGTTGTCTTTTATTATTTTTTTGATAATCTCTTTAATTTCCTCCTCGTCGCTAACTTGTTTAAGATTTTTTTCTTCAATAATATAAGTAGGATCAGCACCTGTCTCAAACATTTCTTTTAAAATAAATTTTCCTGCCCGAGAGGAGATTTCATTTTTCCATAAAAGAGTAATTAGTTCAGCAAAATTTTCTGGAGTAATTTTGACCTTATTAATTCCTTTTTTGTTTTCTTTCATTAATCCTAATAAGTCTACTTCTAAGTAATTTACTGCTGACCTTATTAAAGAAGGCAATTTTGATTGCGGAACCTTCTCTATTTTTTGCCAATTCCGAAGCTCTGAAATGACATTTTCAAAATAATCGCTGAATTTTTTATCTTTAACTAAAATCTCGGCTTCCTTGTCAGAAATTTGGTATTCTTTTTTGAATCTTTCTTTTTTTTGTTGAGGAAGTTCTGGCATATGTTTTAGAATTTGAGATTTAAGATTTAAGATTTGAAGGGGTGGTAAATCTGGTTCTGGAAAATAACGATAATCTTTGGATTCTTCTTTTACCCTTTGACTTAACGTTTCTCCTCTTAATTCGTCCCACCCTCTTGTCTCTTGGATAATTTTCTCACCTTTATTTAAAAGCTCTTTTTGCCTTTTAATTTCAAAGTTTAGAGCTTTTTCTACAGCTAAAAAAGAGTTTAAATTCTTTATCTCGACCTTTGTTCCAAGTTTTTGGATTTTGGATTTAAGAGTCTTGGTCTTGGGAATTAAACTGATATTGACTTCCACTCGCATCTCTCCTTTTTCCATATCAGCCTTAGAAACTTCCAGGTACCGCAAAATTAGTTGAAGCTCTTGAGCAAAATTTCGAGCCTCTTTTGCCGAACGAATATCTGGTTCGGTCACTAATTCCATTAAAGGAATTCCTGCCCGATTAAAATCAACCAAAGAATAATCTTTCCTTTCTGGATGGAGTAGTCTCGCTGTATCTTCCTCGAGGTGAATCCTTTGAATCCTTATTCTCGCGAATTTTTGCGAATGAAGTTGCGAATTTCCACGAATATCAAGATATCCATCATTGCAAATTGGAGCTTTGTATTGACTAATTTGGTACCCCTTGGGTAAATCTGGATAGAAATAATTTTTCCTTTCAAAATAAGTTTCCTTTTGCATCTTACAGTTCAAGGCAAGACCGGTCTTCATTACCATGAAGATTGCTTCTTTGTTTATGGAAGGGAGAACTCCTGGATTCCCCAGACAAATAGGACAGATATTAAGATTGGGGCGAATCTCGCCAGAATCATTTTTACAAGAGCAGAACATTTTTGTTTTAGTTTTAAGCTCTGTATGTATCTCAAGTCCGATAATTGGTTGGTAGATTGTAGATTTTGCGATTTTCGAGCTCATATTAAAAACTTAATTGATTGATAAATAGGGAGTTAAACACTGAATAATCTCTTTAAAAACCTCACCTTTCGATTTTTCACCATTAATTACTAACCACCGTGATAAGACTTGATTTTTGATTAATCTTTCGTAAGCCATTGTCACTTTAGTTAGTAATTTTTTATTACTTTCATTTCTATCTAAATTTTGCTTCTCTTTTAATTTTCTCTTGATAGAAGTTTTTGGCGATACTCTAAGATAGACTATAAAATCCGGCTTGGGAATTTCAAAAAATTGAGCTATCTTTAAAGCTTCCTTTATAGGAAAACCTTGTAAGCCCTGGTAAGCAAGTGCCGAAGAAAAATATCTGTCACAAATTATAATTTTACCTTCCTTTAACCATTGATTAATTTTCTCCTTATCTTTTACAAAATCAGAAAAATATAGCAAAAACTGAATTTCGGGAGAAAAATCATATCTTTTATGAAGAAATTGATGAATTAATCTGCCTATGGGGCCTTGGTAATCAGGATATTCTAATTTTTGCAAACTTTTTTTGTTATTTTTAAGAAAATTTATCAATAGATTTGTCTGAGTTTCGGCTCCTGCTCCTTCTATTCCTTCAAAGACAATGAATTTTCCTAAATTTTTAGGCATCGTCAATTCTTTGTGTTTATTATAATTATTATACTAAACTCCTCTCCAAACAAAAAGCCTGTTCAAAAACGGGCTTTAAAAATAAAGAGGGTCTATTAAAGTGGTATCTATAAATTGAATTTCTTCTTTGCTTCCTTGTACATATCCTGATAAATCTGCATACTGACAGAAAAATGAGTATAACTACCAGTCTCAACGCCTATTTCATCTGCCATATACTTTTGGAGGGTAGTCAGGGCGTAGGCATTTTCTGGCCAGGCGTTATATAAATCATTTGTTTTCATAACCACAAACATATGAAATTTTCCGTCCACAAGCTGAGGATAGACTAATACCACGCAAGGAGAGGAAGCATTTTCTCTTTTTGGTCCAAATTTCATCAAATCACGGTAAGGAATCCAGGTATGCATCACCACTGTCCTTCGGCTGGGATCTTTTTTGAAAATTTTTATAGCTTTTTCTACCTGGTCGATTCTTTCCACTACACATTTTCCATCTGGAGAAATCTTTTTGACCTCTTCTTTTAATTCTTCATCAGAATCAGTAACGCTGGGTAACCAGGCTCTTACTTTGCAATCTGGATAACAGCGCAACCGTGAGTAATAGGTATAGTCAAAACTATTTTCTTTTTCTTTGCCACTACCAAAGATGAATTTTTTCGAGTAGTCGTCAGCTTGCTCTCTGGTAGTATTAACTTTTGGAGAAAGTCTTGGTTCGGAAAAAGGTTCTGAAACTTTTATTATTAACGGTAGGTCTTTTGTCATTGTTTTATATTCTGGCGCTTCCACCCAGCGGTCATGGCCCTCTCTCATCATTAAAATGCAGGCCTTCTCCCAGGCCTCACCTAAAGTTTTTGCCTCAATAAGTTTTGTTTCGTACATGTTTTTACATTTATAAGCTAAAGTTATAGTTTTATAGCTTAATCATGCCAATTATATTCATCGTTTGTTTTTTCTCCTTGTTCGACCTTTCCACTGGTTATATTTAGTTCGCTATCTTGCTCGAAATTGATGTTATTTTTCAGGGCGATTTCTGCTTTTTCAAGCTCTCGAGCAAGGTACATGGCATGTTCTAATTTCTGTCCAAAATTACCTATTAAATTAAGTTTAGCTACTGTATCACAAATTTCTTTGGCATTATTTCCTAAGATTTTTTTATTAATTTTTCCTTCTTTGTAATGCTCAACTATAATTTTCCTTCTTCCTTTATCGAGAGTTACCAAAAAATAACCATTAGGATCAGATACCCATCTCACGGACTTTGCTTCAATTTCTTTTACTTTTTTAATCTTTACCGCTTTTGTCTGAAATTTTTCTCGCTTTGTTTTTAAAATTTCATCAATAATTTTCTCGATTTCAAGAGGGGAAGTTTCTCCAACAAGATTAATTATTTTTATTTGGGTCCTGAAAGTTTCTATCACCTTTTTGTCAAGATTTTTTAAATAAGGCATATTACCTTTCGCACCGACGATTCTTTTTTCTTTATCAACTCCGTTTTTGAGTAAAGCCTCTATCGCCTGGGCAACGAAATGGCCTTTGGAATCTCTACCACAAAGGACTAAATAACGAATACTGGGATTAGAAGCTATATTTTGGATGATTTTTTCTATTCCGATATTCTCGGTAACGCATTTTCCAATAATCGCTACTTTTTTAAGATCTACTTTTATTTCATCAATACTGGCATTGGTACAAACAGCAACCGGAGAATTTTTGTTTCCCACCTTATATCGTCCTTCAATTGGTGGCCAATTCTTAAGATCTGCCTTCGTTTGATAAGCGGCTTTCATAACTTGCCTAAGTTTTAACAAAAATTATTTTTTAAATTCTTGATTTATCTTGCTTGCTTGGGGAGATTTTTGTCTGCCGTATTTTTGTCCTTTCTTTTTTAAGTATGATATCTCGCAAGAGCTAGAGAGCGTCTCGAATGTAAGAGAACAAATTCTCATTCCTGAATACAAAACAACGGGCATAATTCCTAAGTTCCCTAGTTCCATCACTGCTTTCCCTCGCCAACCAGGATCAAAACGAGCGGCAGTGGAATGAACAACTATTCCCAATCTTCCCAAAGAGCTTCTACCGTCAAGTCGGGCCATCAAATCATCGCTTAAAGAAAATTCTTCTCTCGTCATAGCTAAGATAAAATCTTTTGGCTGTAAGATAAAAGGAGCACCATCTTTTACTTCGATCTCTTCCATTAGCTCTTCAAAATTAGTGCTCCTTTTTAAATCCAAATAAGGATATTGGGAAGGCCGAAAAGTCTTAAAAATATTCCCAAGATGTAAATCTAAGGAACAAGGACCAAGCTGTTCTTTGATATTGGGTTTGGGCTTTATCTTGATTTTCCCTTCTTTTATATATCTTTTGATGTCTTTGTCGGAAAGAATCATAGGAATTAGTTTTTTGGCTTAAAGAAAAGCAACTTTTTAGATAAGTTAAAGTTTAAAACTTTATCGAAGATTAAAGAAAAAATCAAACTAAAGCTAGGAACGAAAATTAAAACTGAGATTAACTGATTTCTCAAAAAGGGCAAGCCAGCAATATAGCATTGGATTAAACCTTGGAAAGTCATTGGATACATTCCAGAAGTCAACCACCAACCAAAATTGGTATAGATATAAAAAAACAAAACAGAGATAATACCCATCGCTGTGATTTTTAAAAAGTAATATTTAGAATTTCTCTTTAAAAGAGCACCCAAAATACCAATTAAGATAAAAGCCGACCAAGTAAAAAAGTAAATTGGAGTGTTTCCAAGACGAAGTTCAGTTGGAGGGTTTCCCAAAGGAATATCAGAAAGAAAAATAATTGAAAGAGGAATAAAAATACTATAAAACCCACCGAAAAAAGAGCCAGAGAGCAGGGAAAAAGCAGTTATCGCCTCAAAATTGGGAAGGCTAATTTTTTCATTTAAAAAAATTCGAAAAATCACCCCAAAGAAAATAACAAAAACTGCTAAGATAATTTTTTTCTTATCTTTAAATATCATATAAAATTCTAAAATTTGGTTTAAAAAGCGGGGACTTCAAATCGCCATTCTATCTTATCACCCCCTTTTATTTCTTTTTTATCAGCGGCTACCTCTCCTAATTTATCATTCACCCAATATTGCCAGTATCTCCCGTCAGTCCCATTTTTAACTCCGTTAATACTTTCTATGAATACACCCATCCCAGGGTATATAGTTGATTTTACCTCAAAATCTTCTCTCTTGGCAAGTTCTTCCAGTAAAGAAAAAACTGTTGAATTTTTCTTTGGCGTTATCCGATAATTTTTAACCTCTCCCTTCTTTTTATTAATCGTGTACTCAACCGTTTTTTGGGAAAGTTCTTGCAGGGTTGCTTGATATCTTTCCTGACTAATTTTTACTTGTTTTTCCAAAGAAATCTCTCCAGAAATAAAAGAGAGGATAGAAAGAAAAATGAGAAAAACAAAAATTATTCCTATCCTTTTTAGATTTAATTTTGCCATAATTTTAAAAATTTATTTTTGTCTTTTCGACCTTTAACTAATAAAAAGACCGCCTTCTTCGAGCGGTTTTTCTTTAGTAATCCTAAAAAATTACTTTGAATAATTTAGGACTCCAATCCCTCTTTGCTCGAAGAGAAAATTAGAATTTTTGATAAAAACAGTATTCGGGCTTCCGAGCACATAAAACATTATGTGCTTGGTTTACCGTTGCGGCACAGTGCCGGAATGAACCGGACTTTCCTGTTTCTTTTATTTTAGAAGATATTGTATTTTTGTCAAATATTAACCTTCGATTATAATTCCCATTGACTTGGCTATTCCTTCAATAATCTTCCTTACTTTCTTAATGTCATTAGTATTTAAATCTTTCATCTTTATTTTAGCTATCTCGTCAACCTGTTTTATAGTAACCTTTCCTACTTTATTTTTTGATGGTTCGCCCGATCCTTTTTTGATCCCGGCTGCTTTCTTTAATAAAAAAGTAACCGGTGGAGTTTTTAATTTAAACTCGAAGGTTCTATCTCCAAAAATAGTAATCTCAACAGGAATAAGATCACTCCCTTTCTCTTTTGTAGCTTCGTTAAATTTTTGACAGAATTCAATTATATTCAAGCCATGCTGTCCCAAAGTAGGACCAACGGGTGGCGCAGGATTGGCTTTGCCAGCCGGAATTTGAAGTTTTACAATAGCTTTAATTGTTTTCATAAAACCTCGAATTTACGAATATATACTAATGTACTAATATTCGTATATTCGTAATAATTTGTAATTTTGTAGTGATTAAATCTTCTTTATCTGCAAAGAATCAAGCTCTACGGGCGTATCTCGTCCAAACATATTTATTAAGACCTTTATTTTTCCTCTCTCTTCATCAATTTCCGAAATTTTTCCATCAAAATCTTTAAACGGTCCATCAACAACTTTTACTAAATCTCCAATTTTGACATCAATCTTATATTCAGGCTCTTTTTTACCCATCCTCGTCTGAAGGGTTTCTATCTCTTCTTTTTGAATAGGAATAGGGGTGGTGCCGGCACCAATAAAACCGGTAACTCGGGGGGTATTCCTGACTACATACCAAGAATCATCGGTAACAACCATCTCGACTAAAACATACCCCGGGTAGATTTTTTCCTCAACGATCTCTTTCTTACCTGCTCTTATTTTAATTTTCTTTTCTTTGGGGACAATTACGTTAAAAATCTTATCTTCCATTTCCATAGATTCAATTCGCTGTTTTAAATTACGACCAACAGCTTCTTCATAGCCAGAGTAAGTGTGGATTGCGTACCAGTTTCTCCCTTGTTGAATTTGTTGGCGAGGCATAATTTTTCCTCCAGAATTGTTATTCACTTCTGGAGATATTCTATCTTATTTTAATAATTTTGCCTATTAGCCAAGTAATAATCGCATCTAAGCCTCCAAGGTAAATAGCGATAATGGCTGAAAATCCAATGACAATTAAAGTATTAATCAGTGTCTGCTTTTTAGTAGGCCAGCTAACCTTTTTTATTTCTCTTTTGACGTCAGAAAAAAAAGATTTTATCGAATGAAAGATATTTTTAATTCTCATACACATGGTTTTAAAAACTCCCCGAAGGGGAATTAATTAAAGTATAGATAAGTTTCTGAAAAAGTCAATCTTTCAAAAAAGCGCCTCGAAAAAGGCGCCACATCTTAGGAAGGGGTTTTAAATGTGCGATATATCTCATTCTCTCGATGGCGCTGAGTTTTTGCTCCGTAGGCCACTAGTATTATTCCTGCGCTTATCAAAAGAATCCCTACACCGAGGGACTCGAGAGACAGAGGAAGAGCTTCTTGTAAGATGGCTACCAATACCGTCAGTCCTGCAACCACTAAAATAAATCCCAGAAACGTCTGGAATAATATATCTGAGTCCGTCATTACACCTCCGTTGGAGATTTACCATATTGCTTTATTTTTTTTCAAGGGCTTTTGGTAAACCCCGTTAGAAAAAAGAGGGGTTCTAACGGGGTAAACTTGCTATTTATAAAAGAAAAAATTATTATTTTATAATTGTCGAGTTATCGAATATGGACGAAAATCAACGAAAATATTTGCATGCTTTAAATATCGTTCTTGGGGCAAGTCCAGAAAGATTAATGAAAATCCTTTCAACTTTCCCATTTTCCCAGGACGCCTTTAATATTTCTCAGATAGAATTAGAAAAATTAAATTTCCAAAAAGAGACAATAGATGCTTTTTTAAAAAGAAAGGAGAGAATTGAGGTTGAGAAAGAGTGGCAGAGACTTAAAAAAGAGGATATAAGACTGGTTGTAAAGGAAGACGAGGAATATCCAGAAGTTTTAAGAGAAATAGCAAAACCACCTATTTTGCTTTATATTAAAGGTAAGCTTTTGCCAGGAGAGAAATATTTGGCTTGCGTCGGTACAAGATGGCCATCCGATTATGGAAAGATGGTTACGCCGGAAATTGTGGGAGATTTAGCTGAGACAGATTTTACTATTGCCTCGGGAATGGCACGGGGCATCGATACCCTTGCTCACAAAACGGCTCTTTCCCACGAAAAAAGAACAGTAGCGGTAGTAGGAAATGGACTGGATATTATTTTTCCTCCCGAAAATCAAAAATTAGCAAAAGAGATTGAAGAGGAAGGAGCGATAATTTCTGAATTTCCTTTGGAGACTCCTCCTTTAAAATATAACTTCCCTTTAAGAAACAGGATTATTGCCGGAATGTCCTTAGGAACTTTAGTAATTGAGGGCTCAGAAAAAAGTGGTGCCCTCATTACAGCAAATTTAGCCCTCGAGGAAGGAAGAGAAGTTTTTGCTATTCCCGGTCCTATCTATTCAAGAATGTCCAAGGGGCCCAATAATTTAATTAAGCAAGGCGCTCAGCCAGTAACCCAGGTAAGTGATATCTTGACAGTTTTTAATTTAGAAGCAGTCACTAAAGAAAAGGAAATAAAAGGCGAAACAAAAGAGGAGAATCTAATTATAGAAGTCCTCAAAAAAGAACCGGCTCAAGTTGAGAATCTAATAAAGGAAACCGGACTAGATATATCTAAAATAAATTCCAGTTTAATATTGATGGAAATAAAAGGAAAAATTAAAAGAAGTGGGAATCAATATTTCATAAATTGTTAATTTTAAAGGTATGAATTTAGTTATTGTTGAATCGCCAACAAAAGTCCCAAAAATGTTCCCGCGTTGCGAGATAACATTTCCGAGGATCCGCGATTTTGCTATCAAATCGAAGATTTGAAAAAAATCGGGACAAAAACAATTTTCTATGAATCTAATAATAGTAGAATCTCCCACGAAAGCCAAGACCATTCAGAAGTTTTTAAAAGAGAATTTTATTGTCCGCTCAACTTTTGGACATGTTCGGGATTTGCCAAAGAGCAAACTTGGTATTGATATAAATGGTAATTTTAAACCAAAATATGTTGTGCCTCAAAAAGCGAGAAAAAGAATATCAGAGCTCAAGAAATATCTCCCTCAGGCAGAGAAAATAATTTTGGCTACTGACGAAGATAGAGAGGGCGAAGCAATTGCCTGGCATATTATCCAGATCCTTGATTTAGACCACTTAAAGAGTGAAGTTTCTGGGGAAAAACCTTATCAAAGAATCGTTTTCCACGAAATCACTTCTCAGGCGATTAAAGAGGCTCTCCAAAATCCAAGGTTGATTGATATAAACTTGGTCAATGCCCAGCAGGCAAGAAGAATTTTAGATAGATTAGTCGGTTATAATCTTTCTCCCCTCTTGTGGAGAAAAATTAAAAGAGGACTTTCTGCCGGGAGAGTTCAATCAGTCGCACTTAGATTAATCTGCGAGAGAGAAAAAGAAATTAGAGAATTTAAGCCAAAAGAGTATTGGACGATAGAAGGAGTTTTTCAGGCTATTCAAGGAGATAAAAATAGAGAACTTACAGCAGAACTTTACAAAAAAAATGATAAGATTATTGACAAATTCGAAATAAAATCAAAAGAGGGCGCAGAAGAGATTACTCAAATTTTGGAAAAATTGAAATATCAAATTTCAAAAATAGAAATAACCGAGAGATTACAAAATCCTCTTCCTCCTCTTACCACTTCTCTATTACAACAGGACGCCTGGCGAAAATATCACTTCCCAGCAAAATTTACAATGAAAATTGCTCAGGGCTTATATGAGCGGGGTTTTATCACTTATCATAGAACCGACTCCTTTAACCTTTCTAATCAAAGCCTTTTTCGAGCCAAAGAATTTATTGAAGAAAAATTTGGTAAAGAATATTGGGCGGGCTACTTTAGGAAATACAAGACAAAATCAAAATCCGCCCAAGAGGCCCATGAAGCAATTAGGCCAACGGATCCCTTTAAGGACCCGCCCTCCGGAGCTTTAGCGAAAGAGGACAAAACTGCCTTCGCCAATGCTGCGGCAGTCAAGCTTTATGATTTAATCTGGCGAAGATTTATTGCCTCTCAAATGGCAACAGCCAGGATTGAAGAGAAGAAAATCAAAATCAAATCCTATAATAAAATAAAGGACGAATACGAATTTTTAGCCCAAGGGAAAATTATAAAGTTTGAGGGTTTTTTAAAAATCTATCCTCTCTATTTAAAAGAAAAAAAAGTCCCAGAATTCTCTCAAAATGAGTCCTTAAAGCTTTTAAAACTTTTACCTTTGCAACATTGGACATTACCACCAAGAAGATATAACGAAGGAAGCCTGGTAAAAACTCTCGAGCAGTACGGAATCGGCCGTCCTTCAACTTATGCGCCGACCATCTCCACAATCCAGAAAAGAGGTTATGTTGCAAAAGATAGACAGAGATATTTCCGGCCTACTGAAATCGGAGAAATAGTAAATAATCTTTTGGTAATCCATTTCCCCGATATCGTTGATATAAACTTTACAGCAAAAATGGAAGATAATTTGGATAAAATTGCCAATGTTAAAATCAACTGGCAAAAAGTTCTCCAGGATTTTTACTTTCCTTTCGAAAAAAATCTAAAAAAGAAGGAGAAAGAAATAGAAAAAGAAACTGGGCAAGAGACTAAAGAAAACTGTCCAAAATGCGGGGCGAGGCTTGTGATAAGATGGAGTAGATATGGAAAATTTTTAGCCTGCTCAGCTTTCCCAAAATGTGGGTTCACCAAACCCTATAAAAATCAGGAATTGGAGTAAATATGGGCAGAACTTTCCTTAATAATGAAGGTTTGCGTAAATTAGTAAGAATTCGCGAAAAAGTTTTAGATTTTTTCTATCCTAAATTTTGTCTTGTCTGTGACAAAGAAGGGGTCTATTTGTGTCCGGAGTGTTTCTCAAAAATCAAAACATTCCCTGCTCCTTTTTGTCCTTATTGCCAGTCAAGGTCTTTTGATGGAAAAGTTTGTAAAAATTGCCCGCCTGCCGGCGAGGCAGGTAGAAAATCAATATATGGTTTTATTACTGCTACCTCCTATAAAGAAAAGGATGTCCGCAAGCTAATCGATACTTTTAAATATAGTTTTATTAAAGAATTAGCCAATCCCTTGGCTTTTTTAATTTTTAAGTTCTTAAAAGAAAATCCCGAGATAGAATTTTTCAAAAATCCTCTCGATTTTGTTATTTTACCTATTCCTCTTCACTCACGACGACTTCGCTGGCGAGGTTTTAATCAGGCCGAAGAAATAGGAAAAGAACTTGTCCCTCTTTTGAAAATACCAATGAAAACTAATATTCTTTTCCGGAGGCGTTATACTGAACCCCAGGTAGAATTAGGTATAAAAGAGAGAAAAGAAAATGTAAAAGAAGCATTTAAGGTTTCGAGTTTGGAAAAAATTAAAAACAAAAAAATCATCCTTTTGGATGATGTAGCGACGACGCTCTCAACTTTAGAAGAGGCGGCAAAAGTTCTAAAGAAATCAGGGGTTAAAAGAGTTTGGGCTTTGACGGTAGCTAAAGGTTAAAAGATTATTTTTCCAACTGACGGTGTGTATTTGAAAAAATCCGAACTGATTTCATTAACGGGCTCGACGGGCGGAAAGGCAAAGACCAAATCCCTTGTTAGTGTTAGCGAGTAATCATCCTACGGAAAAGCGGCATAGCAATTGCTAAAGTAATCAGGCCAAAGGAGAACAAAATTATCAATTCTGTCCTAATATCAGTAAGGCCGGCGCCTAAAATCATCACCTTGCGCAGGGCCTCAATTGCATAGGTCAAGGGAACCAGATGGGAAATTTGCTGCATTATTTTTGGCATCTGTTGAATCGGAAAGAAGACGCCGGACAAAAAGAGCATAGGGAACTGAAACATAAATAAAATCTGGGTAGCTGTTTCCTGTTCGGCCGCAGACGCCGAAACTAAAATTCCCAGTCCGACAAAAGAAAAAATACCTAAAATGAGTAAAAGAAAAACTAACAACAAACTGCCGTAAATTTTTACTCCAAAAAGCAATATCGCTAAAATCAAAACAATGACTCCTTGCGCCAATCCCCGAATGGACTGCGAAGTCGCCTTTCCTAAAATAATAGCCAGTCGGCTAATGGGCGAGATTAATATGCCGTCCAAAGTGCCTTGTTCTTTCTCGCGGGAAACCGACCCCGCCAAACCCGTCATAACAGCCGTCATCACCACCATTGCCATAATGCCGGGAGCAACAAATTCAAAATAATTCGTCTCTCCCTCAATTAATCCTAGCAATTTGGTTGTAATGGGTTTAAGGAAAGCAAGAGCCGTTTTTTCTGCCGCTTCGCCTGATGGTACTACTTTCTCTTTTTGGAGCAGATAACCGACCTTTTGGGTTCCGATTTGCTGACTGAAAGTATTGACCACCTGCTCCAAAACTTGAGTGGTGATTGCCGATATTTGGGGATTGGCTTGGTCCTCGATAATTATAATTTGGGCCTGTCCATTGGCGGCCAGTTTGGTCGAAAAATCTTCCGGCACGATTAATCCTCCACTGATTTCCTGCTTTTTTATTCCTTCTTTAACCTCATCTTCCGATTGATATGTTTTAACATTAAAAGCAGGCTGGCTGTCTTTCATTGAAAGATTCTTTAGGGCTTTTATTAATTGCTCGCTGATTTGATCATTATCAAGTCTGGCAATGCCAATAGGCACATCCTTTAAAGTCGTCTGACTGGGGAAAATAAAGCCAGTCAAGACCATCATAAATATGGGCATTATCACAAATGTTACCAACCGTATTCTGTCGCGGCTAAATTCAATTAGGTCTTTTTTGGCAATCTGCCAAATATGCGAAATTATTTCTTTCATATTACCTTACTCGATTAGTAGGCCTTCCGTGCCATCTCCTTGAAGCCGACGTAATGCGGCTTGAGGCTATATCCCGAACCGTATTGCCGGTTAAGGTCAGGAATACATCCTCAAAAGTTGGATTGGATATATTTTTTACCATTTTTTTTAAATTTTCCGTAGTATCTAGAGTAATAATCTTACCGCAATCAATAATAGCTACTCTATCGGAGAGAGTCTCTGCTTCATGCATATCGTGTGTCGTCAGAATTACGGTAGCCCCTGTTTCATTCACTTCAGCGATGAAATCGCGAATAAGACGGGAGGTTTGAGGGTCCAATCCCAAGGTTGGCTCATCCAAAAACAAAATATCCGGCTCAGTCAACAAAGCCCTTACGACATTAATTCTCTGCTTCATTCCTGTAGAATAGGTTCCAACTTGATGATTGCGCCATTCCTCCATACCCAATCTTCTCAGCCACCTATCGGATCTTTCCTTAATCACCGCTGGCTTTAAATTATTCAGCCGGCCGAAAAACTGCAAATTTTCATCGGCTGTCAGACGGTCATAGAGGATAATTTTTTCGGCAACAAGCCCGATGTACCGCCGTACCTGATCTTGCTGCGCTTCTAAATCGTAACCGGCTATCCTTGCCCTTCCTGAAGTAGGGCGCAAAAGAGTTGTCAGCATCCTGATGGTGGTAGATTTGCCGGCACCGTTGGGCCCTAAAAAACCAAAAATCTCTCCTTTTTTTACCTTAAAGGAGACATTATCAACAGCTGTGAAATGGCCAAATTTTTTGGTTAAATTTTCAACTTCGATGATGTCTTCCATTTTTTATGCTTTCTTTAATTTTTCTATCTGATAATATTTCCGATTTTTAAAATCTGAGCGGCGAAAGACTTAAAACTTGTCATTCTTCCAGTACGAAGCGACCATTTCCCGCCTACGTTTTAAACTTCGATGAAAGGGCAAGTTTTCCTAACAAAATTTCTCCTAAATCCTAATAGTTTTAAAAGAAAAAAGCAACGACGCTCCCAAAATAGTCATTAACGCTGCGTAGCCAAAACCAAAAAGTGGCGAGACAGCAGCCCAAAGGAAACCCGTAATTGAGCTTGAGGCAAAATCTCCAATGCCATTAACAGTTGCCAAGGCTCCGTAACCAGTCCCCCTTAAATCTTCCGGTAAAAGATCAGCAGCTACTGTTCGCTCAAGAGCATCAGTGATGGCAATGGCAATGCCAGCTAAAAGAAAGAATAATCCCAAATAAACGAAGTTAGCGGTATTTAAGATAAAACCTAAGGAAACGATGCCGGTTAGAAGATATCCAAAAGAAAGCAACA
>PFRL01000030.1:0-166 GCA_002788555.1 Parcubacteria group bacterium CG_4_9_14_0_2_um_filter_35_11
GGAATAGAGCCCAAAAGATAACTCAAAATAGCGATTAAAATTAGTTCAAACATATAATTTTTTTTATTTTAATTTTGGCCTTTAGTTAGATTTTAATTTTTTAAACTTACCAACTTGCCAGTTTATTACTCTTTTTGTCCTCTGGCTCCGCTAAATTCGTGTCAAC
>PFRL01000030.1:274-16124 GCA_002788555.1 Parcubacteria group bacterium CG_4_9_14_0_2_um_filter_35_11
CTATAGCAAATAAAACCCCTTGAACAAAAATAATTATCCAAGGAGCCAATTTCTCAACTCTGGACTTGAGCGGAGAAGTAAAATTGAAAAGTGTGTCTTTAACCTTGAAAAGTCCTCCTGCGATTATCCCTCTAAATAACAATTCCTCGGCGAAAGTATCGGCAGAGACAATAAGAAATTCAAAAAGTAAAAAAAGTCCTAATGGTAAAGGCGCTATCGCTTTGGCTGTAGCTGTTCCAGAATGAACTTGGGGAACTTCTGGTTGCCGTGCTAATTGAGAAACTTTCGGTGCGAAATAATTAGAGCCGATATTAATTCCCAGAAAAATGATTAAAAATAGAAGTAGCAAGCTGAGGGGCTTAAGAGAGATGCTTTTTCTAAAATTTTTAAGTTCAAGTCCATAAAATCTCAAAGGTTTTTCAAAAAATAATCTTGGCAGAAAAAGAAGAAAGAAGGTAAATATAATCGTTATATTTAAAGATACATTTTCTCCTCTTTGGGAAAGATAGATGGTAGAAATTGTTGCTCCAACACCCAAGAGAATTACAAATGCTAAAAAAAGGGGCTTATACCAGGCTGGCTCTGAATTATTCTTTCTCATATTATGTTTTTTTTTATTGAATAACTTTATATTCTTCCTCGTTCTTTACTCCCAAGTCTAACTCTACTGCTCTTTTAATTTGAGGAAATTCCCATAAAGGTAGGTTAAGCCTGTTTTCAACTGGATAACTTTTAAGAACCCTCAGTCCCTCAATATCAAGAGCAATTCTGTCGGTTGAAGCAAAAATTAAATTGGGCTCTTGAAGCTCGCCTTTATCAGGACCGTGAGTAACAAAACATTTTCTTGCATCCATTATAATGAGGTTTGGGTGAATTAAACTATTCAATTCAGCAATTTTTTCTTCTAACTTTCTCCAATGAAGCATCGCTCTTTCGCTTTTTTTCAAAAACCCAACTCCTAGTTTTAAACTCATTGTAAAGCGAGCAGCAAAATGAGTTTTCAGGCAAGGGAGTAAAACTAATTTATCAACCTCATCTAAGATTTTAGGAAGGCTGGCTTTCTTTAAGTATTTCCCCTGGGGAATTTCTTTTTTAACCCATTCCTCATTATCAAAAATGTGAAATCTGACTCCCAGTTTTTGAGAAAGATTGAGGGCGCCAGTTTTTTCCAAGACTTTCCTGGTGTTTAAATAATAAGTGGAAGATTCAGCCAAAATTATCTCTTTTGGGTTAATTTTACTTTGCAAAAGCTCAATCACCGCTCTTAAAAAATCTAAAGAGGTTGAGCCAGGAAAAGTATCGGCGGTATTAAAATTTGGCTTTAGTAAAACTCTATCCTTGGCTGAAATAAATTTTTGCCAACCGCCGATTAAGTCGACTGCCTTTTGAACTGATTCTTTTATATTCCCTTGGTGATTAACCCTGCTGATTAAGATTTTTTCATTTGACATAGAGATTTATTTTGTTTTCCAGGTTATAACATTGTCTTTTACTTGAAAGTTCCCTCTGATAAATTTTTCAATCACCCAGATATTAGTCTTGGTGTGCTGAGTAATTTCAGAGGTGGTGAGTTTGGCTGATTTAGTAAAAAGAGCAATGTAGGGCAAGATTTGGTCAGAAAAATGGCTATCTAAAGCTACCGGTTTCCTTGTTTCTTTTAAAAATTCCATTGCCGCTTCTTTGCCAACTTCCTCGCTACTTTTAAGGAGCCTTCCCAGGGCAGAAGCTCCCAAAACAGTATTCTCAAATTCGCCAATTATCGTCATCTGGCTGCCAGGAGAGAGCGTATCGTAGTATTCTATCTTTGTTTCAATAGGAAGTTTGGCTTTGTGGTAAAAAAGAGGAGTTTGCTTAGCACCAGTTATTTGCCTTTGGGCAACTTTTCTTTTCTTTAAAAATTCGGAAGCGCCAGAGATAACTAGGATTCGTTTAAGCTCGCCTCTATCTTTGAAAGAAAATTTGGTAATTTTCTGAGAAAATTCCAAGGGAAAAATTTCCACTTCGACCTCGGCTCCGCCTTTGGGATAAAATCCTCGTCGTAAAATATTAATATTTACTTTACCTCCCTTCGCCTTGGGCAGGGAATTAATTAATTTCTCTAAATTTGGCAAGAAAACAAAACGGAAATAATCAATTGGCGGCGAGAAGAAAGTGTCAGTGGCGCCGCCTTTAAACTGAATTTTGAAAGGGGCTGGAGCAAAGAGCGAAGGTATTAAAAGGGTTTGCAAAATTAAAGTAATACTTCCAGCGGTTTCAATTTCAACTTTTATTTCTTTTGGGGAGATTTCTTGAGAGTAAACCCCCACACCAAAGTTTTTGGCGTGGGGGTAAAATTTAATTTCTTTGGAACCAAGATTAGCGCCTTCCAATTTGCCATCAGAGAGCTGACTGAGTGCTTGAAGCCCCAGTAAATGTTGTAAAGCCAATCCTGGTCTTGGTCTTGATGCTCGAATATTAAAAATATGGCAGGATTTTTCCAAGACGGCTGCCAGGGCTGTGGCAGTCCTCAAAATTTCGCCTCCGCCTTCGCCATAGGAACCGTCAATAGACAAAAGCTCCATATCTTTGTGGTAATAATTAGTTTACAACACTAATAGACACTAATGGAAGCGGAAAATCTTACTGTAGCAACGGATGTTTTTGGGAGCCGCTTAACACGAATCAACACGAAATTTAGAAAAGAGAGAGTGGGTCTATCCAATCTTTGAGTTCTCCTTTTGTCTGAACATAACCGCGATATTCTATTTTTGTTCCTTTATGGATGGCAAAATGGAGATGTTTTCTTTCGCCGTCGGTCTCGAAAGAAAAACCCTTACCTAAAATTCCAATTAATTCTCCTTTTTTGAGTTTTCCGCCTTTTTCTTTCTCAATCGAGGTTAATTGGAGGTGGCCGTAAAGAACCGTTACTGGCTCTTTTTCTATTTGACAAGCTTGAACTAAAACTCCGCCATAGCCACTAACCTTTCTTTTCTCGATTATTTTGCTTTCACAAAAAGCAAAAACTTTTACCTCTTTTTGCTCTTCGCCGGGAAAGATTTCTAAGTCCACTCCGGTATGATAGCCCTGAAATTTCTCGGGTTGAACTGGTGAAGTCTGAGGAGTAATGTAATCGCCAAAAGACTTTTTATTAATGCGTTCCTCAAAATTATCTATCGGCGGGAAATAATCTAATTCTTGTTTGGGAGCCTTTTGCTCCTCTTCCGATTCTATTAAGAGGTTGTCCTTGGTAGGTTTTTCTACTTCTATATTTTTAATACTCGGAAATTTAAAATTAAAAGAACCAAAAAGAGCACTTAATAAAATTAGCCCAGAGATTATTAAAATAAGGACTTTTTTCATGCCCTTTTACTATTTATCCTTGCCACCAAAAATTTTGGTGTGGGGATTTATCTTATCTGAAAAGAGTCAAATTCGTCTTTGTATTTCTCCCATTTAACTTTAACCTCTTCTATTCTGGCGGTATCTGGTCCTTCTTTTGTCCAGTCTATTATTTTACTGACCACCTCTTTATCTCCTTCAAATATCGCTTCTACCCTACTGTCGGGTAAATTTCTCACCCAGCCAGTAATATGTAAATCTTCAGCTTTCCTATGGGTAGCATCTCGAAAAAATACCCCCTGAACTTGGCCAGAAATCCAGATATGGGCTCGGGCCTTGCCTTGGTTATATTGCTGCTCTTCCATATATTTACCCAGTAGTACAATGCTATTGTCCCACTGGGTTTAATTTTAGCACAAAAAATAAATCTAGAGAATAAATTTAAAAATTCCTTGAAGTCTGTAAAATACTATAATATTCTTTTAGTAGTCCTTGAACTTTGGAGGTGAGAATATGGGACGGTTTTTTGTAATAAGAACTGAGGTATTAAAGGCGCTGTATGCCGACAAAGAATGGAGAGAAAAATTAGAGAATGCCGAGAGCGAGGAAGAGAAAATTCAAATAATAGAAGAGTTTTGCAGAAAAATTGGTTATGAAACCGGGGAAATAGTTCTCCGTCCAACAAAAAATGAGGCGTCGTAATACCGCCTCTTTTCTTTTTAGTCCAAACCGAAATTATTAATTAGTTTTTGATAGAATTCTTCGATCTTTAATGCTACGAAATTTTAAGTTTTCCTCTCGCTTTGGAAATAGATGAGTATCCTTTCTTTCTTAAAATTGACTTTAGCTCTTTATTTATTCTTTGAAAACAACTGACGCCTTCCTCTACAAAAGCTGTTCCTATCTGAACTGCGTCTGCACCAGCTAATAAAAATTCAAAGACATCCTGACCAGTTTTAACTCCTCCCATTCCCATAATTGAAACTTTCCCCTTTAAAAGTTCATAAAATCTTCTAACATTACCGAGGGCAATTGGTTTTATATACTGGCCCGAGAGTCCTCCGAATCCTCGAGTAGCTTTAATAACCGACCTCTCCTTTATCTCATCTATAATAAGACTATTTCCTAATGTGTTCACACAAGAGAGAAAAGAAACCGAATATTTTTTTATCAAATTTGCGATTTTTTGTTGGATGGAATAGTAAGGGTAAGGAGGAAGCTTCAGGCCGATTGGCTTTTTTCCTAAATAAGAGATTTCCTTCAGTACCTCTTCAGTCTTTTTAAGATTATAGGCAATTGGTTCAGTTTTATTATCAATATTTGGACACGATAAATTTATTTCAATCAAATCCACTTCGCTTTCCTGAAAAGCCTTGACTAAAATTTTATATTCATCTACAGAAAAGCCAGCTACGCTGACAATAATTGGCTTATTGTATTTTTTTAATTTGGGAATGAATTCTAAATATGTTTTATATCCCAAATTCGGCAATCCTTCAGAGTTAAAATAGCCCAATGGGAGCTTGAAAATTCTTGGCAATGGATTGCCTTTTCTTTTTTTAATAGTACAAGACTTCATCATTATTGCCGCCGAATCAGATTGGCCAATTTGTTTTAACTCGTCTAGAGTAGAGGCTCGGGGGACAGAGGCATTCAAGGTGTAAGATTCAAATTCTCTTCCGGCAATTTTAGTGATTAAATTCATATGTTTAAAGATAGAAAAATCCTACCTATTTTAAGGTTGATTTTTATCTGTCTTATGTCTTTTAAAAGCAAAGAGGGCAGGGATTTCTAAGATAAAACCAACAAAAAAGAGAATTGGACCAGTTGAAAAATTACCCAGGGTGAGCCCTAATCCCAAACCCATAAAAAAGGCTCCGGTACTAACCCCAAACCAATCATAAAGAGAAATAGGTTTCAATTTCATCATATTTTATTTATAATAAGTTTATGAAAATAGAGAAAATTTTAAAAGGGGTAACTCAACCTAGAGCAGAAGATTTTGAGGAATCTTCCCGCAGAACTATAGAAATTTTGAAAAAAGAGCCAAAGATAATTTTTCTTGCCAATAAAGGAAAGTTAGTGGTGGTTGGAGATTTGCATGGTGACCTAAAATCCATCTTGAAAATCTTGAAAAATTTTTGGGAACCACGAGAATATCTTTTATTTCTTGGAGATTATGGTGACAGAGGAGAACACTCTATCGAAGTCTACTCGGTCATCTTTAAATTAAAAACCACTTTTCCCGCCCAGGTTTTTTTGTTAAGGGGAAATCATGAACCACTTCCCTTTTTAATACCCTTCCCCCATGAATTACCCTTAGAGATTAAAGAGAGGTTTTTAAGCGAGAAACCTTATCGTCTTTTACAAGAATTTTGGGAAACATTGTCTCTGGCTGCTGTTTTGAAAGGTAAGTATCTTTTCTTGCACGGTGGATTACCAACTGGATTAAAATCAATAAAAGACCTCCAAAAAAGAGAAAATTTAGAAGAAATTTTATGGAATGATCCTATCGAAGGAATCCCTGGCGCTTTTTTATCTCCCAGGGGTGCAGGAAGAATTTTTGGCAAAAACATTACTGAGCAGATTTTAAAAAAAATCAAAATTAAAACCCTAATAAGGTCCCATCAGATGTCTGAAGGAACAATGGTTCACCACAATGGGAAAATTTTAACTCTTTTTTCCACAAATACTCCGCCTTACAGAAACGAAAAAAGAGCGATATTAAAAATTGATTTAAGTAAGCCTGCCAAAGACGCATTTTCCCTGGCAAAAAAAGCGATTTTCTTTTAATTCTATTTAGAAAATTTAATATAGTACTCTTTAGGAGGGAGATGATTTTTAGTTAAGACTTTGCAGATTTCATCTATTTCCGAAATTCTTTTTATTTTTCCATTAACTTCAATGAGTGGGTCAACAACCCGAGATTTTACTAAAACCTTGGTGTCATAGTTTTCTCTATCTAATTTCCATTTTATTTCCCCCTGCATCCTTTTTAAAAGTAAATCAAGTTTTTCGTCTTTATCTCTAATTTTTTCTACCTTTAGCAAGACTTCTTTGTCAGTGGAAAAAAGGTCTTCTTTTTTTAAATAACCTCTCTCAAGCGCATATCCTATCATATCACCAACAGTCCTAAACATTACCGCTGACTGCGGTCCCGACCAGTAAAGATTGTTAAAATTTAGATAATAGATGGTAAATTTTATGGCAAGTTCTGGACTTTTGAAAACCCATAGGTTTTTGGTAATCTTAAAATCTGCTAAAAATTCATTTATTTCTTCTTGGTTAAGATCTCCAAAAATAAAGCCGTGACGCAAAAAATAATCAATTCTATCAGCACAAAGGTCCGGCAAAGGTCTTTCTTTTAAAGGAAAATTTTTATCATTTAGAATATAATCTAAATAGAATTTATATTTTTCTAAAATTTTTGGAATTTCTGTTTCCTTAACAAATTCTCTGAAAATATTATCTTGGAGATTTTGTTTTTCTTGGGAGCCAGCATTTAAAAAATAGTCACCGCAATGAGAAAAAACAGTATGAGAAACATCGTGAATTAAGCCAGCAATTTGTTCTCCCAGGGGAGCATTAAATTTTTTAATCAAGATGAAAACGCCGAGAGAGTGTTCGTAGCGAGAGAAGGTTTTCCCAGGAAAATAGGGTTCAAAATAGCCAATTTGGTCTATCCCTTTTAAGCGCTGGAGGGATTTTGAATTTATCAACTCTAAAATAACTGGTTCTTTTATCAGAATCTTGCCATATATCCTGTCATTGTATTCCATAGCTTCAAAAGTTAGCTACCCATACTTTGGGTAACAACACTTTTTATACCCCAGTAGTAGTCCGCCTTCGGCGGACACTACGGGGCTTCGCTTGTTTTTTATACCTAACCATACTTTGGGTAACAACACTTCTTGTATTTTAGAGGTTTTCCAGTTTGGGGATTGATTTTTCCGCAAGGACAAGGATCATTCCGACCGGGCCTTTTTTTAGATTTTGGGTGATCGATGTTAGATTTTTGGATAAGAGGAGTCGGGGGTTGTTTTACCAATTTTATCTTTAAAATGGTATCTAAGGATTCTCCTTCAAAATTGAAAAGGAGATTTTGAAATAATTTGTGGCCTTCGGTCCGATAAGCAACCAATGGGTCGATTTGGCCATAAGCCCGCAAGCGAACACTATCTCGCAAAGCTTCCATATTTTCCAAATGCTCCTGCCACAAAAAATCCAGGATTTTGAGCATTAATAATTTTACAATCTTTGGGAAATTTTCTCCCAAGTCCTTTTCTTTGTTCTCTATTACTTTAATTTCTTCAGGACTCTTTGCTATCCCCTTTAAAATTTCCTGGGGGTTTTTACTTTTTAATATTTCTTTTCTTTTTTGGTAAATCTTTGTTCTCTGTTTATTTAAAACATCATCGTATTCCAAGAGGTGTTCTCTTATATCAAAATTATATCCTTCTACTTTTGCCTGAGCTGATTCGATGGCCCGGGAAACCATTTTATTTTCAATTGGCATATCTTCGGGAATATTAAATCGCTCAAGGAGCGTTTTTAATCTCTCTCCTCCAAAAACCCGAATAACCTCATCTTCAAGGGAAATAAAAAACTGGGAAGAACCCAGGTCCCCCTGACGTCCACTTCTACCCCGAAGTTGATTATCAATGCGACGGGCTTCATGCCTCTCTGTACCAATAACATATAGCCCTCCAAGATTTTTCACTTTCTCTGCTTCCTTTTTATCTGGTGGATTTCCTCCTAGGATAATATCAACACCTCGACCGGCCATATTGGTAGCAATAGTAACTGCCTCAAACCTTCCTGCTTGAGCGATAATAGCCCCTTCTCTCTCGTGTTGCTTAGCATTTAAAATCTGATGGGGCACTCCCTCTCTTTTAAGGAGCCCTCCTAAGTATTCGTTTCTTTCAATGCTCCTTGTTCCAACTAATATTGGCTGACCTTTTTCATTCCTTGTTTTTATCTCTTCAATAATAGCTTTAAACTTTGCTTTCTCGGTCGAGTAGATTCTATCTGGCAAGTCTTCTCTTATCATCGGACGATTGGTAGGAATAGCTATCACCTCTAAATTATAAACCTTTGAAAATTCCTCAGCAGATGTTTGAGCGGTCCCTGTCATACCAGCTAATTTTTTGTACATCCGGAAATAATTTTGAAAAGTAATGGTAGCTAAAGTTACTGATTCTGAAGGAATAGGCACTTTCTCTTTTGCTTCAACCGCCTGATGAATTCCGTCTGACCAACGTCGGCCTGGCATCAAGCGTCCTGTAAATTCATCAACAATGACAATCTTACCATCTTTTACTACATAATCCGTATCTCTTTTAAAATGGTCTTTGACTCGAAGAGCAATGTCTACATGGTGAGCAGTAACAATATCTCCTTCACTCCAAGGATTATAACCTCCCAATTTCTCGATAATCTTTTTTTGTCCTTTTTCAGTTAAAATGGAAGTTTTCATTTTTTCGTCTACTTCGTAATCCTCGTCTCTTTCAATGCTCTGGATAATATCAGCAAATTTATAGTACCTCTCCGTAGCTTTTTCCGCTGGCGCAGAAATAATTAAAGGTGTCCTTGCTTCGTCAATTAAAATAAAATCTACCTCATCAACGATAGCAAAATTGAATTCTCTTTGAGCAATCTCCCTTTCATCTGAAACCATGTTATCTCTCAGATAATCAAAGCCAAATTCGTTATTAGTACCGTAGGTAATATCGGCAAGATAAGCTTCCTTCCTTGCGCAAGGTCGCAAGAAATCCTCAACGACTTTAAACCCACCGAGTTCGTCTCTAATTTTTTCCTTGTCTTCATCAGGTCTTTTATAAGTCGGGTCATACAAAAATGATTGCTCGTGATTTAAGCAGCCAACTGATAGTCCTAGCATATGATATATCTGGCCCATCCAAACAGTATCTCGACGAGCTAAATAGTCATTGACAGTCACAAGATGGCAGCCTCTTCCTTCAAGGGCATTTAAATATAAGGGTAAAGTAGCCGCTAATGTTTTACCTTCCCCTGTGAGCATTTGAGCAATTTTCCCTTGATGGAGAACTATTCCTCCTATTAATTGAACATCAAAATGACGCTGACGAAGGGTTCTTTTGGCTGCTTCCCGAACTAAAGCAAAGGCTTCGGGTAAAAGGTTGTCCAAAGTTTCTTTTTTGAGCCTTGTCTTCAACTCTGCTGTTTTTTTTCGAAGATTCTCATTAGAAAGTTTTTCAAAGTCCGACTCTAAATTATTTATTTTTTCCACTAATAATCGGGTTTTTCTTAAATATCTTTCACTGAAGCCGCCTAATATTCGAGAAAATAATGCCATAATATTTCTAAAAATATCCCTTGAGGGACAAAATAAGATTCTAATTACATTATGCTTTTATTTATAGATTTTCTGGTTGTCTTTTTAAACTCACTTGCCTTTTTTTCTTTATATTTCTTTAAAGCTCTTTGGAGTTTATCTTTCAAATCTGTAATTGTAAAATACACATCTTCTCCTGTTGATTCGATTCTCAAAGAAGCTTTGGGAAGTTTTAAATTAATCTCTACTCGAAAAACTTTTCCTTTTTTGTGGTGAGTACTTTTTTCTATTTCCACCTGAGCAGGAACATCAAATTTTGTATTCAAGAATTTTTCGCAACTTAGGATTTTTTCTTCAAGATAATCCTTAATATTTGGAGCTAAAATAATATTAGTACTTTTAATCTTAATTTTCATATTTACCCCGTTAGAAAGCCTCACCTCCTTGCCCCGTTAGAAGTTTTTTAAATATGTTCTGAATAAAATTTTTTAATAATATCTGTGATTACCGGAACTTCTAATGGGGTTTGTTTAAAGAAAGTCTAAGTGATTCTTTTATTATATTTTTAAATAGTTAAATAAACAACCCCGCTCAAAAGGCGGGGTTGTTTCTTGAGAAGGCAAAGAATTTATCTACACCTTCTTGAGGTCTTCTTTTTCTTTCGGGAAGTCTTCTTTGCCTTCTTTGCCTTCTTTGCTATTTTTTTAGCCATTTCTCTGTCTCCTTTTAAAGGAGAAAATTACCGGGCAGTTACAAATAGTCGACCTTACTATTTTCAAAAATATTTTTCACTCCAATAACTTCTATTCCTATTTTAATTTTTTTGGAAAATAAATACAAGTTTTTCAAAAAAATTATATTATAATAATTTCTTCTTCCAGTTGAATTCTAAATTTCTGTTTCACTTTTTTCTTTATTAAATTTATGAGGTTTATTACGTCCTTTGCCTTAGCGTTGCTAATATTAATTATAAAATTTGGATGTTTTTCAGAAACTTGAGCCCCGCCAATCTTTTTACCTTTCAAGTTACAGGAATGGATTAAATAGGCAGCGGGTATTTCTCCTTTTTGAAAAAACTGTTTTAAATCCGGAAATTTTTCTATTAATTTTAGGTTTTCTTTTGTAAACCCCGTATATCCCCGCTCTAAGGGACGGAGTTTTTCTTTTCTATATATATCTTTATTTTTTTTATCTCTGGTTTGAAGCTTTAAGTTTTCGGGATTATACGGGGTGAATTTTATATTTTTAAAAATACTTCCAATTGAGGGGTATTTTAGGGGATGTCGTCCTATTCGATAAAAAAGATCCTCTTTAATTTTCTTGAGAATATCCTCTTTCTTGGCTTTTTTAAATTCTAGCTCTGCTTCAAGAATCACCCAATTTCTTTTTATTTTGAAAATACTAGACCGGTAAAAAAATTGACATTTTTTATTTTTGAAATTTTCGGGTTTTAGAGTTTTTAAATTTAATGCTTTAACATTTTCTACAACATCCTTCATTTCTCGACCAAAGGCTCCGGCATTACCAAAAATAGCACCGCCTATTGTTCCGGGAATGCCTGCCGCCCATTCAAATCCAGTTAAACCCTTGGAAATTGTGATGTCCTGAACTTCGTTGATTAAATTTCCCGCTCCACAGATAATTTTTGTATCCTGGCTCTTAAGTCCTGAGAGTTGAATTTTTATAATTAATCCTTTATACCCTTTGTCGGAGAATAAAATATTGCTTCCATTTCCCAAAAAAAAGAAGGGGTAATTATTTTTCTTAGCCCACTCTAAAGATTCGGCTAATTGAGAAGTAGTTTTGACGCAAGTGAAATATTTTGCTGGACCACCTATCTTAAAAGTAGAGTAATCCTTTAAAGGAATATTATTTTGAATCTTCAACATAAATAGAATTTAAACAAATTTCAGAAAAAATGGAAGTATTTTCCAAACGAAGAGTGCGGGAGAGTTACTCTTCTGAAATTGTCAGAGAATGAAGCGAAGGGATACAATTTTGCGATCTCCCGAAAATTCTGAATTAAAAGGGCTTGGCGAGTTACTCCAATTCCAAAGTCTTTTGTGAGTGCTAACCACCAAGCCCACTAATATTATATTGGATTATAATGTTGTATTCAAGAATTTTGGACAATACGGGACCTCAAAAATCCCCGCCTGCCATAGCCCGGAGCTGAGGTGACTGGCGGGCAGGTAACTTCACTCTGTTCAGAGAGATTTTCGGGACTAAGCACCCACACCACTACCATTTTATTAATCTTGTTTATTTAGAAATTTTCATTGATATTTTAGAAAAGCAAAAAGCCTTGGAAATCCCCAAGGCCTTTTGCCGACTTTAGTTGGAGTCTCCGAATAAATCGGAATGGCACTCACACCCTTATATTAGCAAAATAAATTTTAAATGTCAACCCCATTAGAAGTTTTAATTGTAAAGCCATTAACCTACTGTTATTTTTATCTTGTAAGTTTTCCATATAAACCCACTTCTAACGGGGTCAAGGTTTTTAAATTAAAATCCTTTAATAAGTTTATAGATTTTGTACCAAAAACTCTGAAAAACAAAATCTTTTCCATTTTGATATTCTAACTCTTCTCCTTGAAAGCTTTTTTTAAATCGAGTTAATCCTGGCCATCTTTTTTCATCAATCCCCCAAAAATCATATCGCTCATAACCTCTTTTTTGAGATTCTTGGATTTGAGTCCACTGAAGAAGATGGGGAGCCATTATCTTCCGGTATTTATAGTCTGCCCCACCATGTAAATAGGTTGTCTTTTTTCCAAAAAAGATTAAAAGATTAGCGGCAATAATCTTTTGTTTGTATTCCGCCAGGAATAATTCGCTAGGTAAATTTTCTAAGATTTTTTTATAGTATCCTTTCTGATAAGGCGCGAACTTATCTCTTGTCGCAGTCCTTTGAACTAATTTATAGAAAATATCAATATATTTACTCGCTGCCTGTTGCATGTTATGTGTTGTATGTTGTGTGTTGTATGTTGCTGTGAATATTTTTACTCCTTTCCTTTGAGCTAATCTTATATTATATCTTGTCTTGGGGTGAAAATTCTTAAAAATCTCCTCTCCAGATTTTTTTAGATCTAAGATTAAGGTCTTTTTGGGCTGAATTCTTTCAAAGCTTTTTTCTCCTTCGAGGTCTTTTGGCCATGGCAAGGTAGGTTCAATTTTTAAAAAAACTGCATTCTCTTTTTGGGCAATTTTTTTTGCTTCTTTGAAAACTAAATTGAGAATTTTCCTCCTTGCCTTGACAAAAAGTTCTTCCTTAAAACAGGGACCGTAAGGAATATATAAGAAGTTTTTAAGATTTAAAGGAAAGGTTTCTTTGATTAATTGAGCTTCTCCAAGAACCTTGTTTTCTTCTCCAAGACAAAATCTCCAAATCTTTTTTAAAAGAGAGGTTTGAAATTCTCCCCATCCCCAACTTTGTAAAAAGCTTCCTCGATTTTCTGCTAAGAATTTATTCCATTCGTCTTTGGTAGTTAAAGAAAGTATTCTCATAAAAGACTTAAAGTGATACCATAAATAATTAGAATATCATATCTAATTAATTTAAGAAAGATAACACTCAAACCTATGAAGGGCTTTCGTCTTTATTCAAAGTTTAACCCAACACCCCCACAGCAGGAGGCGGCAGAGAAAATCAGTAAAAATATTAAGAAAGGTAAAAAGCATCAGGTCCTTTTGGGTGTGACTGGTTGCGGTAAAACTTTTGTTATGGCTAATGTTATTGAAAAAATCCAAAAGCCCGTCTTGGTTATCTCACATAATAAAACGTTGGCTGCCCAGCTTTATCAGGAGTTTAAAGAGT
This sequence comes from Parcubacteria group bacterium CG_4_9_14_0_2_um_filter_35_11, assembly GCA_002788555.1. Classification (GTDB taxonomy): domain Bacteria; phylum Patescibacteriota; class Minisyncoccia; order Minisyncoccales. The sequence goes on from PFRL01000030.1 coordinate 13,729, forward strand.
TTTTTCCAGAAAATGCTGTCCATTATTTTGTCTCTTATTATGATTATTATCAGCCTGAAGCCTATATCCCCCAAACCGATACTTATATTGAAAAAGACGCAAAAATCAATGAAGTGATTGATAGACTTCGCCATGAAGCAACTCAAGGCTTGATGACAAGAAACGATGTGATAATAGTGGCTTCTGTCTCATGCATTTATAATATTGGTTCTCCAGAAAACTATCAAAATGTTTCGCTTTCCTTAAAAAGGGGTGAGAGAATAGGAAGAAGGGAATTACTTTTAAACCTGGTTCGGTTACAATACGAACGTAATGAATATGATTTTTTGCCAGGAAGTTTTAGGGTGAGAGGCAGTTTAATTGAAGTTTTCTCGCCGACTGGAAGAGAAATAATAAAAATAGAACTCGTAGGAGATCGTATCAAACAAATGTTTCAAAATTCATCACAAGGTCCCCAGTTAAAAGAAGGGAATCTAGGAGAGATTAAAAAGTCATTTCTAAAATTTAGACCTGAGTTTTTTCAAATAACTGAATGTAAATTATTCCCTGCGAAATTTTGGGTCACCCCACAAGACAAAATTTATTTGGCTCTGGAAAATATTAAACTTGAACTTCATGAAAGGATAAAAGAACTGAAAAAAGGGGGAGAGTTTCTTGAGGCAGAAAGGTTACAAAGGAAGACAAATTACGATATTGAAATGATAAAAGAGACTGGGTGGTGTCACGGAATTGAAAATTATTCAAGGCACCTTGAGTTCCGAGAAAAAGGAGCTCCTCCCTTTACTTTAATTGACTATTATCCTAGGGATTTTTTAATCTTTATTGACGAATCCCATCAGACTATTCCCCAGCTTCGCTCAATGGAAGCTGGCGATAAAGCTCGAAAAAATACTTTAATTGAATATGGATTCCGCCTCCCTTCGGCTCTCGATAACCGTCCTCTGAAATTTTCTGAATTTGAGGAAAAAATTACTCAAGCTCTCCATGCATCAGCAACTCCTGGTCCGTACGAAATTTCAAAGATAAAAAAGGAGAAGCCGAGACTTTTGACAGAAATTTTGATTAGACCAACGGGACTCCTCGACCCTAAAATTAAAATAAAACCAACTGAAAACCAAGTTCAAGATTTAATCAAAGAAATCCAAGGGGCCGTTCAGGCCGGAGAAAGAGTTCTTGTCACAACTTTGACCAAAAGACTAGCAGAGGACTTGGCGGATTATCTTGAAGAGAGGGGGTTTAAGGTTCATTACCTCCATTCTGAGATTAAAACTTTAGAGCGACCAGGAATTCTAAAAGATTTAAGGCTGGGGAAATACGATATTATTGTCGGAATTAATCTTTTGAGAGAGGGTCTTGACCTTCCAGAAGTTGCCTTAATTGGAATTTTGGACGCTGATAAAGAAGGATTTTTGAGGTCAGAGACGACATTAATTCAAACCATGGGAAGAGCTGCTCGACATCTCAAAGGAAGAGTAGTTATGTATGCCGATGAAATTACTGGCTCAATTAAGAAAGCTCTAAAAGAAAGTCAAAGAAGAAGGAAGATCCAAGAGGAATATAATAAGATTCATCATATTACCCCCAGCCCCATCAAAAAAGAGATTAGAGAGTGGGAATGGGCTCAAGAAGAAGTAAAAATAAAGGGCCTGGTAGAATTAGCCAAGATTAAGGACATAAAATATTTAAAAAAGGAAATGGAAAAAGCAGCGAAAGAACTTGATTTTGAGAAGGCAGCAAAAATCAGAGATGAGATAAAAAGATTAAACAAACAAAAAACTAACAACTAATAACCTACTATATATCAAATAAAATGGTGGCTTCCAATTTTGTTTTGTTGACTCCGCTCATTTAAAAACTTCTCTTTCTATTTGGTTTAACTTCTCTAATCTTCTAATATACTTTTCTTTTTTAAAAAACTCTGTTCCTAACCAGGTTTTAATAATTTTCTTAGTATTTTTGAAAGAAACAACATGGGCTCCTATACATAAGATATTGGAATCGAGGTGCTCTCGAGCCTGCTCAGCAACTTTTTTGGTTGTAACATTGACCGCTCTTATTCCTTTAACTTTATTAGCTACCATAGATGTCCCCAAACCATTAGTACAAATAAGTATACCTTTTCCGCCTGTTTCGATAACCTTTTTAGCTACAATTATCGCGTAATCAGTAAAATCATCGTTTGGCTCAAATTTTAAATCGCCCAAGTCTTGATATTCTACCTTGAACTCATCTAAAAATTTCTTAATTTTTTCTTTAAAGGTAAAACCCCCGTGATCAGCGCCTAAATATATCATATTAATAGGTTAAAAATTGGATTATATTAGAATGTAAATCCTTTTAACTCTCTCGCACAATATATTGTAACAGAACTACATATACAAATACCAGTATTTGAA